>JBKJIL010000063.1:0-7978 GCA_046598435.1 Acidimicrobiales bacterium | reverse complement strand
CAAGTTCTACGTCTGGACGACAGACCAGGTGCGCAACCTCCTGGGCGACGACGCCGACGCCGCCATCGACTGGTACGGCGTGAAGCCCCTCGGGAACTTCGAGCACAGCACGAGCATCCTCAACCGCATGCACGCGCGCGGCGTGCTCGAGCGACCCCCCGGGATCGAAGCCGCCCGTCAGGCGCTCTTCGACGCACGAGCCACCCGCGTCCGCCCGGGTCTCGACGACAAGGTGCTCACCGAGTGGAACGCCTACCTCGTGGCCGCGCTGGCCGAGGCCGGCGCCGCCACTGGCGAGGCCTCCTGGGTCACGGCGGCGGCGGAGATCGCCGAGTTCCTGCTGGCCAACCTGCGGCGCCCCGACGGGCGCTGGCTCCGGGCCTGGCAGCGCGAGGCGGGGGCCAAGCACCTGGCCTACGCCACCGACCACGGCGCGCTCGTCGACGCCTTCACCCGACTGGCCGAGGCCACCGGCGAGGCCCGCTGGGTCACCGAGGCCCGAGCGGCAGCCGACGCGCTCCTGGCCCTGTTCTGGGACGAGGAGCGAGGGGGCGTGTTCACCACCGGCCACGACGCCGAGGCCCTCATCGCCCGTCCCAAGGACCTGATGGACAACGCCACCCCCGGCGCCAACGGGCTCGCCGCGGTGGGGCTGCTGCGCTTGGCGGCGCTCACCGACGAGCCCCGCTACCGCGACGCCGGCGAGTCGGTGGTGCGGCTGCTCGGCGCCATGGCAGTGCAGCACCCCACCGCCTTCGGCCACGTCCTGGCCGCCGTCGACCTCGTCGCCCGCGGCACTACCGAGATCGTCATCCCCGGTGATCGCCCCGACCTCGTGGCCGCCGTCCACCAGCGCTTCCTGCCCAACACCGTGCTGGCATGGGGCGAGCGCTACGACAGCCCGCTGTGGGAGGGCCGGGACGACGGCCGGGCCTACGTCTGTCGCAGCTACGCCTGCCTGCTCCCGGCCACCGACGTCGCCACCCTGGTGGAGCAGCTCACGTAGCCGGGCTGGGTGGATCGGCGGCCGCGCCGACCCGGATCACGATCTTGCCGATGTTCTCACCGGTGAACATGGCGTTGAGGGCCTGCGGCGCGGAGGCCAGGCCCTCGAAGACGTGGGAGCGGTGCCGCAGGCGGCCGTCGGCGACCCACCCGGCCAGGATGTCGGTGATCTCGCCCCAGCGCCCCCAGGAGTCCCACGAGATGAACCCCTCCATGCGGGCCCGACGGGAGATGAGGTTCAGGTAGTTGGCCGGACCAGGCGGCTTGTGGTGGTCGTTGTACGACGAGATGGCCCCGCACAGCACCACGCGGGCATGGTCGGCCAGCCGGCCCAGCACGGCGTCGAGGATCGGCCCACCGGTGTTGTCGAAGAACACGTCGACGCGCTTGGGGCACAGCTCCCGCAGGCGAGCAGGCACGTCGTCGGTGCGATGGTTGATGGCGCCGTCGAGGCCCAGGTCGTCGACCAGCCAGGCGCACTTCTCGTCGGTGCCCGCGATCCCGATCACCCGACAGCCGAGGATCTTGGCGATCTGGGCGGCCACCGAGCCCGTCGCCCCGGCGGCCGCCGACACCACCACCGTCTCGCCCGCCTTCACCCGTCCGATCTCTGTCAGGCCCACATACGCGGTGAGGCCGTTGGCGCCGAACACCCCGAGGGCGGCCAGCGGATCCGTGCCATCGGCCAGCGGCGTGGTGAGCATCGGGTCGTCGCCGACGACGGCGTACTCCTGCCACCCCGTGAGCGTGGCCACCAGCTGCCCCTCGGCGATCTTGTCGCTGTGCGACGCGATCACCCGGCCGATGCCACTCCCCCGCACCACGTCGCCGATGGCCACCGGCTCGATGTACCCCTCGGCCTTGGACAGCCACGTGCGCACGGTGGCATCGATCCCCAGCCACTCCACCCGTACCAACAGCTCGCCCTCACCGGGCTCGGGGATGGGGTGGGCGTCGCGAGCGAAGTCGTCCTCCCGCACGAGCCCGTCAGGGCGCTGGGCGAGCAGCACGCGGTGGTTCAGCACGGGCTCCACCGGCGCGAACCTATCTGACGGGGCGTCAGGCCGGGCCGCCTCCGTCAGCCGCCGTGCACCCGACGCAGCACCCGTCGGGCCAGCAGGTTCCCCACCCCCCGCACCCCCGCCGGGGAGGCCCGCTGGAGGTACCAGAGCCCGCGGCCGCTCCGGGGCACGATCACGATGGCCCGGTTGCGCTCGATCCCTCGAAGCGCCTGCTGGGCGAAGCGGTCCGCCGCCATGGGCCGCATGTGCATCATCTCGAGGAACTGCCGTGAGGTGAGCGTGCCGGCGTGCTGCGGGGGGAGGTCGGCTGGTGGGGCCTTGTCGAGGATCGGGGTCTCGATGGCGCCGGGGCAGACGACCGTGACGCGCACGCCATGCAGCGAGGCCTCCGGGCGCAGGGTCGTGCTCAGCCCCACCACCCCGTGCTTGGTCATCGTGTAGGCGACGGTCAGTGGGGTGGGCGCGAGACCGGCCATCGACGCCACGTTGACGATGTGGCCGTGCCCTTGGTCCACCATGCGCGGGTAGGCGGCGACCACCCCGTTGACGACGCCTCTGAGGTTCA
Organism: Acidimicrobiales bacterium; assembly: GCA_046598435.1. Taxonomy (GTDB): domain Bacteria; phylum Actinomycetota; class Acidimicrobiia; order Acidimicrobiales; family VFJN01; genus VFJN01. The sequence goes on along the minus strand of JBKJIL010000063.1, from coordinate 5,386 downwards.
CGTCGATGGTGCGGTCCCAGTGGGCCGGCGGCATCAGGTGCGTCTCGCCCCCGAGCGCGATGCCGGCGTTGTTCACCATGAGATCGAGGCTGCCCCGCTCCGCCGCCACCGCGTCGACCAGTGCCAGCACCGCCGCGCGCTCGCGCACATCGAGCGCGACACCGCGCACGGAGGCGCCCGTCGGCGCCCCTCGACCGATCTGGTCGGCGGCCAGCGCGGCGGCGTCGGCGTCGACGTCGGCCAGCACCACATGGGCCCCGCGCTCGACGAGGGCAGCGCCGAGCGCCCGGCCGATCCCCGACGCACCGCCGGTGATGATCGCCGACCGTCCGGCAAACGTCGTCGTCCCCATGTGGCCACTCCTCACGTCGACAGCAGCGCCGACGCTACCCAGCCACGAGACGAGCCTCCGGCGGTTCCGCTCGGCCGGGTCCGTGGCGGGATCCACGCCACAGGTCCAGCGCGGCACAGACGTGCAGCACGCCACGAACCTCCGCGGCCATCGCCGGCCCGTTCGTGGCGGGATGCACGCTACGGGTCCAGCGCGGCACAGACGTGCAGCACGCCACGAACCTCAGACGGCGAGCAGGCGGTCGAGCTTGGCCTCGAGGCGATCGACGTCGGCGCGGGTGGCGGGCGTGGCACCGTCGCGCAGCGTCAGCAGGATCGAGCCTCCGGGGGCCAGGACCGCCTCGTGGACGTCGGCAATCGACATGGCGCCCTGCTTGCGCAAGGCCAGCAGCACATCCGCCCGGCGCAGCCCCAACCGGGCCAGCGCAGGGCCGTCGAGGCTCCCATCGTGGGCGATCGTGGTGGCCGAGCCCTCGAGCAGATGGTCGAGCGGCTCGCTGCGTCGGGCCAGGCGCACCACCACCGAGTTCACGACGACGAGGGTGACTGCCCCCACGAGGCCGCCGACGAGGCTGTTGTCGTTCCCGATGACGGCGTTCTGGACCACGTTGGAGAGCAGCAGGAGCACGACGAGGTCGAACGTGTTGAGCTGCGCCAGGTCCCGCTTGCCGGCCAAGCGGAGTAGCAGCAGGATCCCGAGGTAGACGCCAACGGTACGCAGGACCTTCTCGACCAGCGGCACCGTCACGATGAGCAGATCGTCGGAGATGGAGGCGAGGAGTGCGTGGGGCATGGGAGAAGCCTGCCGCGCGATGCCCGCCGGCGACGGACATCTCGGAGCTACCTGCGGTCCCGCCGCGTGTCGCGCCGCGCTGCACCTGCGTGGAGCGATCGACCTCCGGTGTGCAACACGCCACGAACCCGCAGGGGGCCGCCCAGCATCGCCGCGTGTCGTGCCGCGCTGCACCTGCGTGGAGCGATCGACCTCCGGTGGGCAAAACGCCACGAACCGGCCGCGGGCAGACCGCTACCAGCGACCGCGGTGCACGATGTCGTCGAGCCGGCGACGACCGCGGGCCGCGGAGCGGCCGGGCTCCTCAGGCTCGTCGGGCAGCGGGTGCCCGAGGGCCACGGTGCCGAGGGCGCGCCATCCGTCAGGGACCCCCAGCGCGCCGAGCACAGCCGCCTCGTGGTCGAACAGCCCGAAGAAGCAGGCGCCCAGCCCGGCGTCCACGGCACCGAGCAGCAGGTGCTCCAGGGCCATCCCGCCATCGACCCACCAGTAGGGCACCGGCCACTCGTCGGCATCGAGCCCGAGCCCGGCGGCCGCCTTGTCGGGCTCGGCGTAGCGCTCCACCCAGGCGTCGGGCCGCACGAGGGCCACGACGAGCACCGGCGCGGCGAGGAGGCGGGGCCAGCGGAACCCGGCCCGGCGCTCGGCGGGCAGGGTGATGTCCCAGTAGCGAGCCGTCTCCGTGGGTCCTGACAGCACGACGAAGGCCCAGCCCTGGCTGTGGCCGGCTGATGGCGCACGCCGGGCCAGGTCGACCAGCCCGTCGACCACGGACGGGTCCACCGGCGCGGCGGCGAAGGCGCGCACCATGCGCCTACCCCGAATGGCGGCCGTCAGGTCCACGATCGACCCGTTCTGTGCGCACGCCCGTCCGCTCGGCGGACGTGCCTGTGCACCCAAGCTGGGGGTGGGCCCAGGTGGCTCAGGCCAGCTTGGCGAGGTCTTCGGCCATCGCCCAGCCGAAGGCCACGAGGGAGTCGCCCCGCTCGGCCTTGACGGCCGAGAAGAAGGCGTCCACGTCGGCCGGGATGGCCGCGGGCTTCAGGCTGTCGTGGTCGAACACCTCGGGCGCGGAGCCCGTGCCGGTGGCCAGGAAGGAGCGGTCGTCGTAGGACGACGCCTCCACGCCAAAGCGCTTGGCGAGACGACGGCCCCAGGCCCGCTCCTCGCCACTGGCCTTGTGGTCGGGGCGGGGCACGACGTCGTTCAGCGAGCGGAAGGCCTCGAAGCCGGCGGCGGTGGCGAAGCGGGTGCCGAACAGCACGTCCTCGTCGGGGAAGGCGAGCACGGCCCGACGCAGCTGGTCGTGGAGGATGGCCCGCACGACGGTGTCGCGCTTGGCGGTGCGCTTCACCGAGGCCAGACCGATCAGCACGGAGGGCGTGCCGCCGATGCGCTCGAGGGTGGAGAAGGCGAAGCCCTTGAGCTTGCCGTTCTCGGTCACCTGAGTGATGAGCACCCACGCCTCGGCCTGCTTGGACAGCAGCCCGACCTCGTAGGTGATGGGTCCTTCAGCGCAGAGATCGGCGAGCTCGGCGAGCTCGGCGTCGCCCAGTGCGGTGCAGTCCTTGGTCTCGACCTGGATCGACATTCGCTTTCCAGCCCCCGGATGACTCGTGGTTTCGACCCCTCTAGTCCACAAGACCTGAGCGCTCAGCGCAACTCGCGTCCTCCAGGACCGGTCCGCGAAGGGCCTGCTCAGCCATCGTGACCCGCGGGTCAAGCCGGGCTCAGCCCTGGATGGCGGTCGGACCGAGGAGCACGCGGAGCTCGGCCAGCAGCGCCGGTACGACGTCGACGGTCCACGCCGGCGGCAGCCGCAGCACCTGCTTGTCGCCGAGGTGGAGCAGCACGGGCGAGTCGCCCGCGTACTGCGCCAGCAGCCGCTTCAAGTCCTCGATCAGCGACTCGGACAGGGCTGCTGGCGCCATCCGCAAGCGCAGCGGGAAGGCCTCCCCCGTCATGGGCTCGAAGGGCTCGATGTCCATGGCGATGAGCTTCGGCTGGTCGTCGCGGGCGTCGACCCGAGCCCGCACGACGACGATGGCGTCGTCTTCCAGCTTGTGGCCGTGGTCGGTCATCGTCTTCGGGAAGACCATCACCTCGACGGCTGTCTGCAGGTCCTCCAGCATGAAGACCGCCATGAGGTCGCCCTTCTTCGTCCACTTCCGCTGCAGGCCGGTGATCACACCGCCGAAGCTGCGGATGGTGCCGTCGTCGAGCTCGCCCAGGTCGGTGAGGGCGCCGTCGCACTTGCGGCGCAGCGAGGCCTCCGCCCCCATGAGCGGGTGGTCGCTGACGTAGAGGCCGAGCATCTCCTTCTCGAAGCTCAGCCGCTCGCGCTTGGCGAACTCGATGTCGGGGATCGGCGGCCGCTCATCGAACATGGGCCCGGCGTCCTCGACCTCGCCGAACAGCGACATGACGCCCATGTCCCGTTCCCGCCGACGGGCGACCGTCGAGTCGACGATGTGCTCGAAGGCCCGCAGCAGGCCCTGGCGGGGATGCCCGAGGCTGTCGAACCCACCGGCCTTGATGAGCGACTCGAGCGTCTTCTTGTTCAGGACCTGGAAGTCGACCCGCTCGCAGAAGTCGTAGAAGTCGGCGTAGGGGCCGTTGGCCTCTCGCTCGGCCAGCAGCACCGCCACCAGCCCCACGCCCACGTTGCGGACCGCGGACAGCCCGAACACGATGGCCGTGTGCTCCGTGCCGTCGGGGCCGATCTCGATGAGCGGCGTGAAGTCCGACTCCGACCGGTTGACGTCGGGCACGTAGACCGGGATGCCCATCGTGCGGCACTCGGCCAGGTACACCGCGGCCTTGTCGAGGTTCGCCTTCACGCTCGTGAGCAGCGCCGCGAAGTACTCGGCCGGATGGTGGGCCTTCAGGTAGGCCGTCTGGTAGGCGATGTAGCCGTAGCCGAAGGAGTGCGACTTGTTGAAGGCGTAGTCGGCGAACTGCTCGATGATGTCGAAGAGCGATGTGCCGAGGCTGCGCTCGTAGCCCGTGGCGGCGACGCCGTCGACGAAGGCGGCCCGCTCCTTCGCCATCAGCTCGCGGACCTTCTTGCCGCAGGCCTTGCGCAGGTTGTCGGCCTGGGCCAGCGAGTAGCCGGCGAACTTCTGGGCCACCCGCATGACCGACTCTTGGTAGATCATCAGGCCGTAGGTGTCGGCCAGGAGCTCCTCGGCATCGGGGTGGAAGTACTCGACCGGCTTCCGCCCGTTCTTGCGGTCGGCGTAGTCGTTGTGCATGTTGGCCGCCATGGGCCCCGGGCGGTAGAGCGCGACGAGGGCGGCGACATCCTCGAAGCTCGACGGCGCCAACGACCGCATCAGGGCGCGCATCGGCCCGCCCTCCAGCTGGAACACGCCGATCGAATCGCCGCGGCAGAGCAGGGCCAGGGTCTCGGCGTCGTCCAGCGGGATGTCGTCGATGTCGAGGGTGACGCCACGGCTGCGCTCGATGATCTCGAGGGCATCGCTGATGACGTCGAGGTTGCGCAGGCCGAGGAAGTCCATCTTGAGCAGCCCGAGCTCTTCGACGCCGTGCATCTCGTACTGGGTGACGATGGGCGCGTCGGCGACGTCCTTGCCGGCCTCGGGCTTGCGCTGGATCGGTAGGTAGGTGGTGAGCGGCTCCTTGGTGATCACCACGGCAGCGGCGTGGATCCCGTCTTGGCGGCGCAGGCCCTCGAGGCCCTTGGCCACCTCGATCACTCGGGCCGCGTCGGGGTCCTCGTCGCGCATCTTGCGGAGGTCGGCGGCCATCTTGTAGCCGTCCTCGTACTTCGGGTGCGGCTCGAGGCAGGCGTAGAGAGGAGTGTCGCGGCCCATCACGAGCGGTGGCATGGCCTTGGCCACCTTGTCGCCCACGATGTACGGGTAGCCCAGCACCCGGGCGGCATCGCGCACGGCGGCACGCGCCTTGATGGTGGAGAACGTGACGATCTGGGCCACGTGATCGCGGCCGTAGCGCTCGGCCGCGTAGCGGATCATCTCGTCCCGGTAGCGGGAGTCGAAGTCCATGTCGATGTCGGGCATGGACACCCGTGACGGGTTCAGGAAGCGCTCGAACAGGAGGTCGTACTTGATCGGATCGAGATCGATGATCCAGAGGCAGTAGGCCACGGCGCACCCCGCGGCGGACCCACGCCCCGGGCCGACCCGGATGTTCGAATTGCGGGCGTGGCGGATGAGGTCCCAGGTGATCAGGAAGTAGGAGGCGAAGCCCATGTTGTTG
>JBKJIL010000278.1:0-3554 GCA_046598435.1 Acidimicrobiales bacterium | reverse complement strand
TGGGACCGGGTCCGGGTGGAGGACCTGGCTCGCCGCTCCGTCGGGCTGGCCCACCGCCGCCGCCGCCTTCCCTCCGCACCGGCCCGCGCGGTGCACGACCTCGTGGTGCGAGCGGTGGCGGAGGAGGCCACCGGCCTCGACGGCGTCCACGCCATCGGGTCTCGGGGGCGGGGTCCATCGGACCCAGGGTCGGCGTAACCATGCCGTGGGGGTGAGGGTCGCACCGGCGCATGCCCCCCGCGTCTGCGCTGCTCCCCATCGCCGCCAACCACCCCGGATCGCTCGCCGCCGAGCTGACCACCGTCGCCGGACGGCAGGTGGTGCTGGTCGAGGTCACCGCCGAAGCCCGCCAGGGCGCCCTGTCGGAGGCCGACGGGCAGACGTTCGCGGCGGCCGCTCACCACGCGCTGCAGGCCGGGATCCCGCTCCTCGGCGTGCTGTCGTCGAGCGGCGCCGACGTGCACGACGGCGTGGCTGCCCTGCACGGCTGGGGGCTGGCGGCGCGAGCGCTGGCCCGGTGCTCGGGCCGCGTTCCGGTGCTCCTGGCGGCCACCGGACCGGTCCTGTCCGGGCCGGCCCTGCTGCTCGGCCTCGCCGATCACGTCGTCATGACCGAGGATGCCTATGCCTTCGTCAGCGGGCCTCGCATGGTGGAGACCTTCACGGGCGAGCTCATCGACGCCACCGATCTGGGCGGGGCTGGTGTGCACGCATCGGTGACCGGGGTCGCGGCGCTGGTGGTGACGGACCGCGAGGCCGCCGTCGAGGCGCTGGTGGACCTGCTGGCCTACCTGCCCAGCAACGTCGACGAGGAGCCACCCAGGTGGTGGAGCGACGATCCGATCGACCGGCTCACCCCGGAGGCGGGGGCCTGCCTCCCAGCCTCACCGACCGGCGGCTACGACGTGCGCGACGTCGCCCGCAGCATCGTCGACGACGGCGACCTGCTCGAGCTGCGCGCCAGGTGGGCGCCCAACCTGGTGACGGCCCTCGCCACGATCGGCGGACGGCCCGTGGGGCTCGTGGCCAACCAGCCGGTGTCGATCGCCGGCACGCTCGACATCCCCGCGTCCCAGAAGGGCGCCCGCTTCGTCGCCTTCTGCGATGCCTTCGGGATCCCCCTTCTCACCCTCATCGACACGCCTGGCTTCTACCCGGGCAAGGACCTCGAGTGGCGGGGGATGATCCGCCACGGCGCTCAGCTCGCCTTCGCCTACGCCCGGGCCACCGTGCCGCGGGTGGCCGTCGCGCTGCGCAAGGCCTATGGCGGCGCCTACATCGTCATGGACTGCCGGACGATGGGCAGCGACCTCTACCTCGCCTGGCCGTCGGCCGAGATCGCGGTGATGGGCGCCAAGGGGGCAGTGGAGGTGCTGCACCGCCGCGAGGCGCCCGAGCGGCGCGCAGAGCTGGAGAAGGAGTACGAGGCGCGATTCCTCAACCCCTACGTGGCCGCTGACCGAGGTCTGGTCGACGCCGTGATCGACCCGGCCGCCACCCGGCGAGAGGTGGCGGCCGCCTTCGAGATGCTGGCCACCAAGCAAGAGCGCCACGTGGCCCGCAAGCACGACAACTCCCCCTTGTAGGCCGCCGGTCAGGCGGGGGTCGCCACCTGGCTAACCTCGCTCAACGTGGCTGAGAGCATCACGATCACCGACAACCGCACCGGCGAGTCCATCGACGTGCCGATCGTCAACGGCGGCGTCGATGCCACCGCCTGGCGCAAGCTGCTCCCGGGCACTTGGTTCTACGACCCGGCGCTGATGACCACCGCGTCCACGTCGAGCGCCATCACCGACCTCGACGGCGAGAACGGCATCCTGCGCTACCGGGGCTACCCCATCGAGCAGCTGGCCGAGAGCTCGACGTACCTGGAGGTGGCCTACCTCCTCATCCACGGCGAGCTCCCCACGCCCGATCAGTTCGAACCGTGGAAGCACGACATCACGTACCACACGTTCATCCACGAGAACGTGCGCAAGCGCTTCCTCGAGGGCTTCCACCACGACGCCCACCCGATGGGCATGCTCGTGTCGGCCATCGCCGCGCTGTCGACCTTCTACCCCGACGCCAACGAGATCCACGACCCGGACAACCGCTACAAGCAGATCGTCCGGATCATCGCCAAGCTGCCCACCTTGGCCGCCGCCTGCCACCGCTTCAGCGTGGGCATGCCCTTCGTCTACCCGGACAACTCCCTCAGCTTCACCGAGAACTTCCTCTCGATGCTGTGGAAGATCGCCGAGCCTCGCTACGACGCCAACCCCGCTCTCGCCCGGGCGCTCGACGTGCTGTTCATCCTCCACGCCGACCACGAGCAGAACTGCGGCACCACGGCCATGCGCGTGGTCGGCTCGGCCCATGCCGACCCCTACGTCAGCACGGCGGCGGCCGCCGCGGCCCTCTACGGGCCACGCCACGGTGGCGCCAACGAGGCCGTCATCCACATGCTCACCAAGATCGGCTCGATCGACAACGTGCAGTCCTTCGTCGACTCCGTTAAGGCCGGCGAGGCCCGCCTGCAGGGCTTCGGCCACCGGGTGTACAAGAGCTACGACCCCCGCGCCAAGATCATCAAGCAGACGGCCGACGAGGTCTTCGCCATCACCGGCAAGAACCCGCTGCTCGACATCGCCCTCAAGCTCGAGGAGGTGGCGCTGTCCGACGAGTACTTCACCTCGCGCAAGCTCTACCCCAACGTCGACTTCTACTCCGGGCTGATCTACCAGGCCATGGGCTTCCCCACCGCCATGTTCACGGTGCTCTTCGCCATCCCGCGCACCGCCGGATGGCTGGCCCACTGGGTGGAGCTGCTCGAGCAGGACCAGAAGATCGTCCGACCCCGCCAGCTGTACACGGGCGTCGACGTGCGCGACTACGTGCCGATGGACCAGCGCAGCTGACCCACCGCGCGATCGCGCGTTCACATCGGACGGGTGGCGCCTCGATCCAGCGCAAGAATGCGGTCATGCACGCCGTCACGATCATCGACCAGTCCCTCGCCTGGCGGGAGCACCCCGACCCCACCCCGGGCACGGGTGAGGTCCTCGTCGCCGTGCAGGCGGCCGGCCTCAACGGCGCAGACCGCCTGCAGGTCCTGGGGCTGTACCCCCCGCCGCCGGGCTCACCGATCGACATCCCGGGCCTCGAGCTCGCCGGAGAGGTGGCCGCGGTGGGCCCAGGGGCAACGCGCTTCGCCGTCGGCGACCGGGTGATGGCCGTCGTCGGGGGTGGCGGGCAGGCCGAGCTGCTGACGGTGCACGAGCGCCACCTCCTGCCCGTGCCAGACGGGATCGCCTGGGACCAGGCGGGCGGCTTCCCGGAGGTCTTCACGACCGCCCACGATGCCCTCTTCACCCAGGCCGGGCTCCAGATGGGTGAGCGGGTGTGCATCCACGGTGCGGCCGGCGGCGTGGGGATCGCGGCGGTCCAGCTCGCGGTTGCGGCCGGGGCGCACGTGACCGCCACCGTCCGCAGCGAGGTGCTCCGCGACGGGGTCGCGGCGCTCGGAGCCGCTGAGGTCATCGCGCCCGACAACTTTGCCGCTCATGGTC
>JBKJIL010000187.1:0-14984 GCA_046598435.1 Acidimicrobiales bacterium | reverse complement strand
GGTGGAGGCGCTGGCCGACTTCGAGGCCGACGTCACCTTCGACCGGGTCCACGTCCTCGCCGAGCAGCCCGGGCGGATCTGGGTGCCCATCGCCGAGATGGCTCTGGGTGACGCCCCCCGAACGGTCGGTCGGGGCAGCCTGCCGGTGGAGCTGGCCGTGACCGGGCGCCTCGATGTGGAGGCCGCCGGCCTGCTGGCCATCGACCACGAACCCGCCGGTCTGCCCTTCGCGGTGACGGCGCGGCGGGACGGCGCCGTCGTCGCTGCCGCCTGGGGCTGGACCGCCGGTGGCCGCCTCGAGCTGGCCGACCTGGTGGTGGCAGCAGCCCACCGTGGCGAGGGCATCGGGCGACACCTCGTCATCGCAGTCGAGGACCTCGGCCGCCGCCGGTCGTGCACCCATGCCGGCACGGCGGCACCCAGTGGTGGAGCGGCTGCCTCGCTCCTGAGCGGTTGTGGCTGGACGATCGTGCCGTCGGTCGATGCCCCGTCGAGCGAGCACCGCCGTTGGGAACGTCCACTGGTGCCCGCCGGTGACACCACGTGAGCCGCGCCGCCACCGGTCCCCGAACGGCGACCACCGCGCCTGACGGGCCGGGGTCCGCTCGGTGGTCGCGGCCCGAGGTGGTCGTGGCCGTGTGCGCGCTCGCCTACCTGCCGTTCACCCTCCTCGGCTACGGCACCGACATCGACGTCGCCAACGTGCTGCGGGCGGGGGGCGGATGGGTGGCCGACGGGCACTACGACGTGTCCCGCCGGCCCGGCGCTGTCGTGCACGAGCTGGGCACGGGGCTGCTCGAGCGGCTGGGGGGCTCGGTGGCGGTGAACGTCGCCGGTGTCGCCTTCGCCGCCCTCGCCCTCTGGTGCCTGCAGGACCTCGCCCGCCGGGACGGGAGCCGGTGGCCCGGGTGGGTGGCGCTGCTCGTCGCGACCAACCCGTGGTTCTGGCTGGCCGCCACCTCGCTCGGCGACTTCGTGTGGGCCATCGGTCTCGGACTGGCCGGCGTCGCGGCGGCCCGTCGCGACCAGCGCTTCGTAGCCGGCGTGCTCTTCGGCCTGTCGCTCGGGTGCCGGTTCTCGACGTTGCTGCTGGCCATCGCCTGGCTGGTCGCCGAGCGTCTCGGCGACCAGGAGGATCGTCCCCCGTGGGCAGCCAGCGGGACCACCGTGCTGGCCGCCGTGGCGGTGGGCGCGCTCGTGTTCATCCCGTCGTGGCTCGACGCCGGTCGCTCCTTCGCCTTCCTCGAGCACGGCCTCCCCTTCGCCGGCGTCGGTGTCAGCGCGGGCCGCTGGGCCGTCAAGAACGCGGCGGTGATCGGGCTCCCAGCGGGGATCGTGCTGCTCGTCGGCGTGCGCCGCGGGTTCAGCGCGCTGGCCCGGTGGCGGAGCTCGGTGGTGGTGCGCTTCGCGCTCCTGCTCATCGTCCTCAGCGAGCTGCTCTTCTTCCGACTGCCCTACAAGCCAGTGCACCTCCTGCCGGTGGTGGTGGGCGTGGGGCTGCTGGTGGGTGCCTCACCGACCGTGAAGCAGCGGTGGCTGGTGGCACTGGTTGGCGCCCAGCTCCTCGGCGCGGTCGTCGGCACCACGATCGGCGAGCCCGACGTGCCGCACAACGCCAGGTCGGGCCGGGTCGCCATCCACCTCACCGAGGGACCGCTGCTCAACGACGTGCGCTGTCGCCTCGACGACCGCCGCGCCGGCCCGTGGCCCGATCCGGTCGACCCGAGCACGTTCGCGGCGGCCAATGCGCGCGCCGCCATCCTGTTCGACTGCCAGAGCGAGACGTGGAAGGTCGTTCCCGGAGCACGCTGACGAGAATGGCCTGAACCGCATCGAGTGCCCATTGTCGGGGGGACAGATGGTGGCTAGCGTCCGCTTCGTGGCGAGATGGTGGGTCACGCTCGGATGTGGCGTTCTGAGCCTCACGGTCGCGGCCTGCAGCGACAGCCCCGCCGACTCGGCCGTCCCCACCACCACCGCCGACGTGGTGACCACCACCACGGTCACGACGGCGCCACCCCGGCCCACCAGCACCACCACGACCGAGTTCGATCCGGCGTCGGTCGAAGGCCAGGTGGAAGCCGCCTACCTCCACAGCTGGGACGTCTACGCCGAAGCCGTCTACGACCTAGAGCTAGACGAAGCCCAGCTCGCCAAGGTCTACGCGGACCCGCTCCTGGGTGTTCTCCGAACGGAACTGGAGTCGAGGATCCAAGACGGCCGGGCTGCTCTCGTCCGAGTCGAGCACGACTATGAGATCCAATTGACTGGCAGCGACAGCGCTGCGGTGATCGACACCTACGTCAACCATCAAGTTCTCATTGACCCGGGGACTTACGAGCCCATCGAGGCCGACCCGAATACCACGATTGTCGACGCGTTTACATTGCGGCGTGTGGACAGCCGCTGGGTCGTTTTCGACCAGCGGAGGCTGCAGTGAAACGAGTGCTCCTAGTCGCCTTCATTCTCGTTGTTCTGCCGAGTGCGGCTGTCTCGGCTGACGACCGAACGCCGGTGGGCGGAGCAGAGACCACCGGTGAGGGGGTGCGGGTGACCGTCATCCGGGTGGGGGGCGACTACTCCGTTGGCTCGGTCAGTGGCGGTGGCTCCGGCTCGCAGGCGACGTGCTCGTGGACCGTCGTCATGGCGCCCGGTCTGGAGGACGCCACCTACGGCACCTCGGCCGGTCCGCAGCCCGACCCCGCGGCCCAGTTCGCGCTGCTGCTGTGCAACGGGAGCATCACGGGCGGGATCTGGGTGGCCCCGGCCGACATCGTCGACGTGGATGCCATCGCCAGCGCCGAGGCGCAGCGCTACGTGCAGGACGTGCTGATGCCGGCGGTCAGCATCGGCGTGAACCCCGATGCGCGGGGGCTGGCCGGCCTGCGCTCGTGGTTCTGGATCGAGGGCTTCTCCGGCGCGGTGCAGGCACCGGCGATCAACGTCTTCGGGCTCTCCATCGAGGTGCGCATGGCATCCGACAGCGCCACCTGGGACTTCGGTGACGGTGCAACCCTCGAGGGCGATCTCGGCCGGGCCTATCCCTCCGAGTCCTCCGTGCAGCACGCCCACCGCGACGCCGGCACCTATGTCATCCAGGCCACCATCCACCTGGTGCCGCAGTACCGCGTGAACGGCGGCCCCTGGATCACGCTGCCTCAGCTGGCCCCGGCGGCCACGGCGCAGCTCCCCGTCGAGGAGCGCGAGCCCGTCGTCACCGGCGCCTGACCGCGGGCCGTCCCCGCCGACGCGCTACCCCGGCGCGCTACTCGAAGTCGATGGCGCTGAAGTCGCGCAGCTTGCCGATCTGGTGGCGGGCGTTCACCTGGCGGACAGTGCCCGACTTGGAGCGCATGACGAGCGACTGGGTGGTGGCGCCGCGGCCGTCGTAGTGGACGCCCTTGAGCAGCTCGCCGTCGGTGATGCCTGTGGCCGAGAAGAAGCAGTTGTCGCCGGCGACGAGATCTTCGATGGTCAGGACCTTGGCCAGGTCGTAGCCCGCCGCCACCGCGGCGGCGCGCTCCTCGTCGTTGCGGGGCCACAGGCGACCCTGCTGCTCGCCCCCCATGCACTTCAGGGCGGCGGCCGTGATGACGCCTTCGGGTGTGCCGCCGATGCCGAGCAGGATGTCGGCCCCCGAGTCGGGCCAGGCGGTGGAGATGGCGCCGGCCACGTCGCCGTCGGGGATGAGCCGGATGCGGGCTCCCGTGGCCCGCACCTCGGCGATGAGCTGGTCGTGGCGGGGGCGGTCGAGGATGACGGCGGTGACGTCGCGGACGCTCTCGCCCTTGGCCTTGGCCACCGCGGCGAGGTTCTCGGCCACCGACTTGGTGATGTCGATCACGCCGACGCACTCGGGGCCGACGGCGATCTTCTCCATGTACACGCAGGGCCCGGGGTCGAACATGGTGCCCCGCTCGGAGACGGCGATCACGGCGATGGCACCGCCGCGGCCAAGGGCCGTGAGCGTGGTGCCGTCGATCGGGTCGACCGCGATGTCGGTGAGCATCGGGGTGCCGTCGCCGATGCGCTCCCCGTTGAAGAGCATGGGAGCGTCGTCCTTCTCGCCCTCACCGATGATGACGATGCCATCCATCGGCACGGTGTCGAGCACCACCCGCATGGCGTCCACGGCGGCGCCGTCCGCCCCGTTCTTGTCCCCCCGGCCCATCCAGCGGCTGGCCGCCAGGGCGGCCGCCTCTGTGGTGCGCACGAGCTCCAGCGCGAGGTTGCGGTCAGGGCGCTGCTTGGTCGTCATGGCGACCGAGGCTACAAGACGGGCATCTCGGCCCGGTCCCCGCCGTGAGGTGCAAGGCTGAGGGCATGGGAGTCCTCGGCCAGCGAACGGATGACGACGACGAGCAGCGGGGCGACATCTCGATCGCCGGTCTCGATGATCTCGACGGGGCGGGCGAGGACACGGTGTACGAGCTCGACGAGTGGACCGACCGGGGCCGTGCCCTGCTCCGGGAACGGATGGAGACGCTCGGGGTGCCGCACCAGTGGGAGGACACCACCACGCTGGTGATCGCGGCCACCGACGAGGCCTGGGTGGAACGGGTGATGGACCAGGTCGAGGACGATCTCTCGCTGGCCCTCGACCCCGACACGACCCAGGTCGCCTACGAGCTCACGGATTGGGATGCTGACAACCGGGAGCGGCTCTTCGCGGCCCTGGAGGAGCAGGCGGTGCCCTACGGGATCGACGGCGAGGAGCTCTTCGTCCACGAGATCGACGAGGCGCGGGTCGACGAGCTGATCGAGGGCCTCGTCCAGCCGGCCGCCGATGGTGCGGCTCCCGCCACCGCGGTCGGCCCCGAGGTGATGGGCGACCTGTTCGTCGCCGCCGACCGCCTGGCCCACGATCCGCTCGACAGCGAAGGGACCCTGGCGCTCATCGACTCCCTGCGTCGGGCCGGCACCGGCTCGGCGCCCTACGGCATGGATCAGGTGTGGTGGGATGGCGTCGTCGGCCGGGCCGACGCGCTGGTGGCGCTGCTCGACGACGTCGATCCGGACGAGGAGGCCGTGGTCGAGGTCGCCACCGAGATCCGGGACGGTCTGCGCCCCTACGTGTAGGCCGCCGGGCATGCCCGGCATGCCTGGTGTCGGCCTCGGCCGATAGCGTGGGCGGGTGATCCTCGCCGAGCTGGAGGTGTTCCACTCTCGTCCGATCGCGCCCACTCGGCGCGTGGCGTTGGGTCGCACGCAGCTCCCGGTGAGCCCGGCGCCCGGGTTCGGGGGCATCCTGCTCGCCGGCATCGTGTCCGGGCACATGGCCGAGCTCGATCCGGAGCTCTTCGACGACCTCCACCGGCTCACGCTGCAGCTCCAGGAGGGCCATCGCATCCCGCAGCCCCGCCTCCGGCACCGCTTCCAGGTGGACCGGGTCGGGCTGACCCGCAGCACGCACCGGCTGGTGGGGGAGGGTGAGGACCTCGACTTCGAGTTCGAGGTCAAGGGGGCGCCCGCCCAGCACATCCTCGCCGCCGTGTACGCGGCGGGGAAGCTGCCCCTCGTGGCTCGGGGCCGGGTGATGGAGACCATCCGGCTGGCCATGCGGTGGTCGGGCGGCCTCGACCGCGGCTTCGTCGCCCACATCAGCGGCCTCGACCGCTCGCGTGCCTGGTCGGCCCGGGCCTTCCACGACCCGGTGCAGTGGGCCATCGACATCCTCGGGCTCACCGGCGGGCACGGCTCGCTGCTGGTCCCGCAGCGAGGCGACGTGCAGCAGCGCTTCCGGGAGCTGCTCCGCGAGGCCCACCCGGATCACGGTGGGGCCACCGATGATGCCGCCCAGCGCATCGCGGACCTCACCGAGGCCAGGCGCATCCTGCTGGCGTCCTGAGCTCGTCGGGTCCGGTCGCCGGCTGCCAGGATGCCCGCATGGCCACGCGGTCGAGACGCAAGGCGACCTCCCCGGGAGCGATGCTGCTGTTCCCCGGCGCGGGGAGCGCGGCGAGCCACCCCAGCCTGGTGGCCATCGAACGGGCCATGGCACCACTCCCGGTGACGCGGGCCGACTTCACGTACCGCCGTGAAGGCCGTCGGGCACCGGATCGGGCACCGAAGCTCCTCGCCTGTGTGGTGGAGGAGGCAGCCGTGCTGGTCGAGCGCACGGGTGTGGCCCCCGATCGGATCGTGCTCGGAGGACGCTCGATGGGGGGACGCATCTGCTCGATGGCTGTCGCCGACGGCCTCCCCGCCGCCGGTCTGGTGCTCATCTGCTATCCGCTGCACCCGCCCGGCAAGCCCGACAAGCTCCGGATCGAGCACCTCCCAGCGCTGACGCTGCCCTGCCTGTTCATCTCGGGCACGAAGGACGCCTTCGGCTCACCGGTTGAGCTCGAGACCCACACGTCGGCCATCGCGGGACCCGTCACCCACGTGTGGCTGCAGGGGAAGGGGCACGACCTCAAGGGCGCCGATGAGGCCATCGCGGCCATCGTCCGCGACTGGATGGATCAGCGGTAGCTCAGTCGAAGATCTCGACGGGGGTGCCCAGCGGGAGGCCGATCTCGTTGACCATCTTGGCCATGTCGGCGTTGGAGAGGCCGATCGAGCCCCGCTCGGCGTCCTTGCCGATCGACTCGGCGTCGGAGGTGCCATGGATGCCGACCACACCCGTGCCGCTGGTGAAGCTGGCCAGGGTGGTGCTGAACCCCGACAGGCCGTAGGCATAGGTGCCGTAGGGCCCGTTCGGGTCGGGAGCCTGGAGGAGCTCCTTGAGGTAGTAGGTGACGCCGGCGGGCGGTCGATCGGTGGGACCGATGGTGGCCCGGGCGTCGAGCACCTTCGTGGAGCCGTCATAGACCCGCACCCGTCGCTGCGTGAGGTCCACCTCGATCCGGAAGGTCACGCTCGACAGCACGACGTCTTCCTGGCGCACCCATCCGGTGGCGCCGCCGGATGGGGTGGGCAGATACACCTCGAGGCGCTCGCCGTCCTCCCCCTTCACGAGGAACACCAGCGGGATGTCGGGCGCCGAGGTGGCCTCCTCGGCGGTGACCTGGCCCCGCGGCGTGGGCGTGGTGGCGTCGTCGAAGACGTCGATGGCGGGGTTCTTGGCCTGGGCCACGCGGGCCGGCGCCGGGGCGGCGGTGGTGGTGGTCGACTCAGCGGTCGTGACGGTGGCGGCGGGCTTGTCGGCCAGGGAGGGCCGTTGGCCGACGCAGGCGCCGGTGGCCGCCGTCGCCACGAGCAGCAGCGTCGCCAGCACACGACGCAGCGGGGAGGGAGCGGACACGCCGGTCAATGTACTGGGGGGTCCACGGCCGCCGAGGCCACCAACGACGCGGGCGCCACCTGGTCCTCGGGGTTGAGCTCCTCGAGCTCGCGGTGGGCGGTCTCGGGATAGGCGACCAGCACGAGCACGGCCATGAGGGCGGGGCCGACGGACAGGACGGCCAGCGCCGGGCCGAGGCCGTCCCACCGCTCGGACAAGAACCCGGCCACCAGGAGGCCGATCACGCTGCCGGCCACCCCCAGCACGGCGATGATGCCGTTGGCCCGGCCCCGCAGAGAGGTGGGGAACAGCTCGGGGCCGTACACGCCGAGGGCGGGAACGGTGGCCGCGCCCACGACGGCGCCGAGCGCCGACAGCGCCCACATGGGCCAGCCGCCGGCCAGCACCATGACGACGGTGAGCGCGGTGCCGCCTGCCACGCCAACCGCGCCCACCAGTCGCCGGCCCCTCGTGTCGGCCAGGCGACCGCCGACCACGATGCCGATGGCACCGGGCGTGTTGGTGAGCAGCGTGAACAGGCTGATGCGCGCCGCCGAGAACCCGCGCTCCTCACGGAGGAACTCGTTCATCAGCTGCGAGGCGGGGGCCGTGAACAGGCTGAGGAGCAGCGCTGACATGGCGAGGAGCCAGAATCGTCGCCCGTGGCCCGTCATGCTCACGTCGAGGTGGGTCACGGCGAAGCGTCGGCTCTCCTGGAGGTGCTTGGCGATGTGACGCACGACGGGGAGGCCGAGCAGACCCAGGGCGAACAGGAGCCGCCACCCCTGCGTGCCGGTGTCGGCGAGCGGCAGCACCCACAGGCACATGCCCACGCCCAGCGCTCCGCACATCGTCAACACGCTGACGGCGTAGGCGCGCGAGCCGGCGGGCATCTCCTCGGCGGCGACGATGGTGAGGAGCACGGCACCCGCGGTGGTGAGCCCCCGCACGATGGCCTGCGACAGCCCCAAGGTGACGAGATCGGGGGTGAACGCCCCAACCGCTGTCACGACGCAGGCCAGGGCCGCCGTGGTGAGCAGCACCGTTCGGCGACCTCTGCGGTCGGCCAGGGCGGTGAGGGCCAGGGCGGCCAGCACGCCGATCCGCACGGCGGCGAGGGTGGCGCCTTGATCGGCCTTGCTGGCGTTGAGCTCGTCGGCCGCGAACGTGATCGTCTGGGACAGGAGCGACCCGAGGTAGCCGAAGACGATGGCGAGCGTGCACAGGGCCCCGAGGGTGGTGGCGGCCACCGCGTCGGTGGTCTGGGGCGGGGCCCAGAAGGGCCGGGTGCCTCGGTGGGGACGCACGGCCAGGGCTCGGCGGTAGAGGCCGCCGAAGGGGACCCGCCACACGAGCGGGGCCAGCGCGTAGGTGAACGTCTCGCTGACCGAGCCGTCGGGCTCGGTGGTGACGACTCGCTCGTAGCTGCGGAACGGCCCCACCGTGGCCAGGAAGCGGCCGTTGCCGGCGTCGCGCTCAACCACCACGTCGTCGCGCGGGGCCCAGAGGTCGGCGGCCTCGGCCTCGGCGCGGGTGCGCGTGCGCGTCAGCTGGGCCATGACCGGCCTGTCATCGGTTGTCGGGCCCGTCCGCTGAGGGGTCGGCGTCCCGGCCTTCGTCCTGCTGGCGGGTGGCGCGCCGGTTGGCCACGGCAAGGAGCGCGGCGAAGGCGGCGATCGGCACGAGCACGAAGGCCACCTCGTCCCAGCCGCCCTGGTGGGCGAGGAGCATCGGCGTGTGCGGCACGACCGCGAGCGTCGCGGGCGCGATGGTCATCCGAGCACCGGCAGCGCCACGACGGGTGCGAAGGGGTTGGCGGCTCGCATCACGTCGCCGGCCACGAGCGACGCCACGACGAGGCCCACGCACCAGATCACCAGCACGGCGACCGGTGCGATGTTGGCGGCCCCCGAGTCGGGTCCGACGAGGGCGACCAGCAGCGCGCCAGCTCCGAGCACCACGGTGCGGACGACGCGCCCCGCGGTGAGGGCAGGCATGCAGGCATCGTAGGAGCCGGACCCCCGGGAACACAGGTCGGCCTCGGCGTGTTGACCCATCTGCGGTTGGTTCGTCGCAGCTCGCCTGCGCGACCATGGGCACCGTCAACCATGAGGAGCGCGAGCACGTGCTTGATGAAGCGAAGGTCAAGAGCACCATCGAGGCCATCCGGCCGGCCATCCAGGCCGATGGCGGTGACATCTACCTGCGCGACATCGACGCCGAGCGCGGCATCATCTCCGTGGAGCTCGTCGGCGCGTGCGTGAGCTGCCCCGCCTCCACCGTGACCCTCAAGGCCGGCATCGAACGGATCCTGAAGGATCGCGTCGAGGGCGTCACCGAGGTCCTCAACATCGGCGAGACCCTGCTCGACGGCACGCCCGTCTCGCTGTAGCCACCCTGCACACCGCTACCGTTCGGGCGACATGACCGGTCCTGCCGACCCTGCCGAGCTGCTGGAGCTCGCCCGATCAGGCGATCGCGGCGCGCTCGCCCGGCTCCTGTCGGTCGTGGAGCGCGGTGGTCCCGAGGCCCGGGCACTCGGCCGTCTCACCCACCCGCTCGGCGGAGGTGCCTACACGGTGGGCATCACGGGCGCTCCCGGTGCCGGCAAGTCGACCCTCACCAACGCACTGCTGGGCCGGATCCGAGCGGACGGCGACGCGGTGGCCGTCTTGGCCATCGACCCGTCCTCACCGTTCTCCGGCGGCGCCATCCTCGGTGACCGGGTCCGCATGCAGGACCACACCGGCGACACCGGCACCTTCATCCGGTCGATGGCCACCCGCGGCCACCTCGGTGGGCTGTCGCTGGCCACCCTCGAAGCGATCCGCGCTCTCGACGCGGCCGGCTGGCCGTGGGTCATCGTCGAGACGGTGGGCGTCGGTCAGGTCGAGGTCGAGGTGGCGGGAGCGGCCGACACCACGGTGGTGGTCGTCAACCCCGGGTGGGGCGACGCCGTGCAGGCCAACAAGGCCGGTCTCCTCGAGATCGCGGACATCTTCGTGATCAACAAGGCCGACCGGCCGGGCGCCGCCGAGGCCCGGCGGGATCTCGAGCGGATGCTCGACCTCACGCGGCCGAGCGACTGGCGTCCGCCCATCCTCGCCACGACGGCGGCCACGGGCGAGGGCGTGGATGGGCTGTGGGCCGCCATCCGTGAGCACCGCGATCACCTCTGCGGTACCGGGCAGCTCGAGAGCCGGCGCGGCGCCCGCGTGGCGGCGGAGCTCACCGAGATCGTGGCCGCGCTGCTCCGCGCCCGGGCGAAGACGGCGGCCGCCGGGCGCCTCGACGCGCTGGCCGCCGAGGTGGCGACCCGACGGCTCGACCCGTGGAGCGCGGCCGAGCAGCTGCTCCCGGACTGAAGCCCGCCACCGACCCGGAAGTAACGTCCGGCCCATGTCGAACGCCCCCCTCGTGCACGTCGAGCGCCGCCACGATGGTGTGGCCATCCTGCGCCTCGACAACCCCAAGGTGAACGCCCTGTCCCAGGAGCTGCTCCGCCAGCTCGAGGGCGCGGCCGAGGCCTTGCGAGCCGATCCTCCCGGCGCCGTGGTGGTGACGGGCGGCGACCGCATCTTCGCGGCGGGCGCCGAGATCTCCGAGTTCCGCTCGGCCGAGGACTCCACGCAGGTGATCAGCCGCGCTGAAGCCGAGCTGATCGGCCAGCACTTCCTGCGGGCGCTCAACGCGGTGGCCGACATCCCGCGGGCCACCATCGCCGCCATCTCGGGGTTCGCCCTCGGCGGCGGCTGCGAGCTGGCCCTGGCCTGTGACTTCCGGATCGCCAGCGAGAAGGCCAAGCTCGGCCAGCCGGAGATCCTCCTCGGGATCATCCCCGGCGGCGGCGGCACGCAGCGCCTGGCCCGGCTGGTCGGTCCGGCCCGAGCCAAGGACCTCATCTTCAGCGGGCGGCAGGTGCGGGCCGACGAGGCCCTCGCCATGGGTCTCGTCGACGAGGTGGTCCCCCACGACGAGGTGCTCGACCGGGCCCTCGACCGGGCGTCGGCGCTGGCCAGCGGTGCCGTCGTCGCCCAGGGTCTGGCCAAGCGGGCCATCGACCGGGGCCTCGACATCACCCTCGGCGGCGGCCTCGACCTCGAGCAGCAGCTCTTCGCCGAGGTCTTCGCCACCGACGATGCCACCATCGGCGTGCAGTCGTTCCTGGAGAAGGGCCCCGGCAACGCCACCTTCACCGGCCGCTGACCACAACCTCTCGATCTGTGTTGGGCTCAGGCCCAGGCGATGTGCCCGAGCTCGGCGGGGCTGACGAGGTCCTCGTGGGCGGGCACGATGCGCACGGTCACGCCGTAGCGGCCGGCCTTGGTGCAGGTGAAGGTGCCGGTGTAGCGCAGGTGGTGATCGGCCGCCTGGCCCGCCGCCACCATCGACACGACGGTGGTGGACGAGAGCTCCTGCCCCTGGCCGGAGGGCCCGTGGATGAGCTGCACCTGCACATCATCGGGGGTCAGGTCCCCGAGCGAGACGACCGCCTCGACCGACCGGGCCGCGCCGAGCTCGGCGACGGTGGCCTCCACGTCGACGTGGTCGACGTGCACGCCGGACCACCCGCTCGTGACGGCCTGCTTCCACTCGGCGAGGGCCCGCGCCCGCTTGTGACCGTCGCCCGAGAGGAGGTCGCCCTGGGCGGCGGTGGGCTCGTAGAGCTGCTCGGTGTAGTCGCGCACCATGCGGGCCGCGGACACGAACGGGCCGAGCGTGATGAGCGATCGCTTCACTCGCTTCACCCAACGCCGGGGCACCGGGCCCTGCCAGCGCTCGTAGTAGAGCGGCACGACCTGCCGCTCGAGCAGCTCGAACAGCGAGCCCGCCTCGACCTCGTCGCGCCGCTCGAGGTCCTCGACGTGCTCGGCTGAGCTGATGGCCCAGCCGTTCTCGCCGTCGAAGGCCTCGTCCCACCAGCCATCGAGGATGGACAGGTTGAGCCCGCCGTTGAGCACGGCCTTCATGCCCGACGTGCCGCACGCCTCCTGGGGGCGTCGAGGGTTGTTCAACCACACATCGGAGCCCTGGAGCAGCGCTCGGGCCACGGCGATGTCGTAGTCGTCGACGAACACGAACCGGTGCCGCACCTCAGGGTCGGCCGCGAACGCGCTCACCTGACGGATCAGCTCCTTGCCGCTGTCGTCGGCGGGGTGCGACTTGCCGGCGAACACCATCTGGACCGGTCGGTCACCGGAGAGCAGCAGCGCCTTGAGGCGCTCGGGCTGCGAGAGCAGGAGGGTGGCTCGCTTGTAGGTGGCGAACCGGCGGGCGAAGCCGATCGTCAAGGCCTTGGGGTCGAGCACCGAGTCGGTCCACTCGACGTCGGACGAGGACAGGCCCCGAGCCATCAGCTGCGCCCGGAGGCGGTCGCGCACGAAGGCGACCATGTGCTCACGGCCCTGCTCACGGACGCGCCACAGCTCGTCATCGCGAGCCTCGGACAGCCGGGCCCAGCGCTCGGTGTCCGCTTCGGGCCACTCGGGCAGCACGTAGCGGGTGAGGAGGTCGGCCATCTCCGGTGCCGTCCACGTGTCGGCGTGCACGCCGTTCGTGACCGAGGTGATCGGCGTCTCCTCCTCGGGCACATCAGGCCAGAGGTCGCTGAACATCTCGCGGCTGACCTCGCCGTGGAGCTTGGCCACGGCGTTCGAGCGACCGGCCAGGCGCAGGCCCATGACCGCCATGTTGAACCGCTCGTCGGCGGCATCGCCGGGACGGTGCCCGAGCGTCATCAGCTTGTCGACGGTGATGCCCACCTCGGCGGCCCAGTCGGTGAAGTACCGCTCGATGAGCTCGCGGGGGAAGCGGTCGATGCCGGCGGGTACGGGGGTGTGGGTGGTGAAGATGCAGCCGGCCCGCACCGCCTCGATGGCCTCGACGTAGCTGAGCCCGGGGTCCTGGGCGAGCCGTCGGATCCGCTCGAGACCGAGGAACCCGGCGTGGCCCTCGTTGGTGTGGAACACCTGGGCATCGATGCCGAGCGCCTCCAGGGCGCGCACGCCACCGATGCCGAGCAGCATCTCCTGGCGCAGGCGGTGCTCGGTGTCGCCGCCGTAGAGGCGATCGGTGATGTCGCGGACCTCGGGGGAGTTCTCCTCCACGTCGGCGTCGAGGAGGTAGAGCGGGACGCGGCCCACCTCGGCCTTCCAGACCCGCGCCACGAGGGGCGTGCCGGCCAGGTCCACCTCGACGCGGATGCCGTCGCAGGGGTGCAGCGCCATGGCGTGCGGGTCGAGGTCGGGGTAGCGCTCCTGCTGCCAGCCGTCGGTCGACAACGACTGGCGGAAGTACCCATGGCGGTACATCAGCCCGATGCCCACCAGCGGCAGGCCGAGATCGCTGGCTGCCTTCAGGTGGTCGCCGGCCAGGATGCCCAGGCCACCCGAGTACTGGGGGACGGCCTCGGCGGTCCCGAACTCGGGCGAGAAGTACGCGATCTGGCGCAGGGGAGAGCCATCCCCAGCCTGGAACCAGCGGTCGCCGGTGAGGTAGCGCTGGAGGTCCTCCCGAACCTCGCCGAGGAAGCGCATGAAGCCGGGGTCGTCGACGAGATCGACGAGGCGCTCCCGGGACACCACCCCGAGCAGGCGCACCGGGTCGTGGACGGTGGCGTCCCACGCGTCAGGGTCCACCCACCGGAACAGGTCGCGGGTCTGAGCGTCCCACGACCAGCGCAGGTTCATGGCCAGCTCCTCCAAGGCAGCCAGCTCGGGAGGAAGCGACGGACGGACCGTGAAGCTGCGGAGGGCCTTCATCGGCCGCGACCCTATTCGACCCTGACCCGCCCACCACCCGGCGACCGCGCCGCGAAACCGAACGTTCACGTCCGGTACCGTCGGCCCGGGGTGGTGGCCTGGACGCTGAAGGCGCCAGCGACGCTCGAACTGATCGATGTACCGGACCCGGGGCCCGGCGAGGCTCTGGTGGAGACGCAGGCCTGCGGGGCCGACCACCCCGTCGAGAACCCCTTGACGAACAACGAGGGATCGGGATGCCCGTGTTTCGCTAGGAGACCGCCCGCCTCATGGCTTCGAGGTAGCGCCGGCACGCGCTGTTCTGCAGCCGGTCAGCCACAGGCGGCGCAAGACGTGCCAGGGGGTGGACCGGCTCGGACGCCGCGGCGACGACGAAGCTGACGATGCCGTCGTCTGCACGACTGACGACGAAGGACTCCTCGCCTCGCTCGGGATGGACCGACAGGGTTCCGTAGGCAAACCCGAAGGCGTTGGGCTCGTCGATGACGGCCGTGATTCGGCAGGTGACCTCGACGCACCCGATCGGGAGAGGAGCGACCATCGCCACGTTCGTTCCGACAGCAAGCTCACCGTCTGTGAGCACTGTGAGTCTTGCGCCTCGATGCACCTGCCAGTCGAGGATCGCTGCTCGGCCTCGTCCGAAGGAATCTGGGCCTGGGAGCGAAGTCGACCATTCGTGGCGATGGAGCGCCGTTTGCATCGTGGCATCGAGGGAGATGCCGATCGGCTCGTACGTGAACCCGTCGGTACGGCTGGCATCGAGGAGCTCTTCGAGTTGCGCAGTGTTTGGACGACGTAGGCGAGCCGACATGTCACGAGCCTCGCAACCCGCTCGGCGAGTGTCCCAATCCTGCCGGACCGCCGTGTTCGGTGCTGGCGGTTCCCTGGTGGCTCGGGTGTGCGGCGTCGACACGAAGATGCCCGCGTTGTAGCGACAACTCGGGTGTCGCACCCCGCTGCGAGCATCGGATGGATGAACGATCGGCTCTCCTCCTCAC
>JBKJIL010000040.1:0-7917 GCA_046598435.1 Acidimicrobiales bacterium | reverse complement strand
GGGGGGGGGGGGGGGGGGCGGGGGGGCCGGGGATCGGTGGTCTGGTCCAGCCCGGGTCCTGATCGAGAGCTGGGTCGAGGGCGGCCGGGCGTTGGCTGCTCCCCGGAGCGGGCAGGTCGGGCAGGTCGGGGAAGGGCGATGCCCGGTCGCTTCGGCGCAGGGGTTCGGCGCCGGTGGCTTCGTACACCCCGCGCTCCAGGCGACGGGCCCGTCCTCGTTCGACTTCGTAGGCCATGGCATCAGACAGGGTCGTGACCGGCCGCTCCGCCCGTACGACGTAGCCGTATCGGTGGAGGAGCCCGTGGAGCTCGCGCAGCGAGGTTGGCCCGTGGCGGCGGAGGATCGTGAGGCAGGTCGCCCGCAGGCTTCGTCCTTCGACGGCCTCGGCACCCTCGATGGCGGCTGGGAAGGGCCCGCTGTCGACGTCCGGAGGTCGGCGCCCGTGACACCATGGAACAACGGGGTAGAGCCCGTCGCGGATGGTGGTCAGCTCGTCCACGATGGCGCGCCGGTCCTGACTCAGGGCGAGCAGCGACCGGTCGATGGCCGCCAGGGCGTGGAGGAGTGCGTCACGCTCGACCTGGAGGTCAACGCGTGCCCAGAGGCCCATCCCTGAGGCGCGACGTAGCGACAGCGTTGTCGTGCGCCCGATCCGTTGGGAGGGGTCGGGCGATTGCCGTCGGAACGGAGGGGGGATCTCCGGGTCTGGCCATGGTCCGCGATCTTCGGGTTGTGCCATCGACAGGGCCTCACTTCGGCGCGAGGTTCACTGACGGCAGGAGGGCCTGCGAGGGGCGCTGCTCGGGGGCAAGGCGCTGAACCCCCATCATCGTCAGCCGGTGTGACAGTGGATGCGTCTCCAGTTCCCCACCCATCTGCAACCCGTAGGCGTCGAATCGACGTCGAATCGACGCCTACGGGTTGCAGATGGGTGGGTGGGGGAGGGCAGGAGGAGGGCTCGGCTGGCCACGTCCCGCTGGCACTCCGGCGTGGGCCTGATGCTCCCAGCACCATGAGGCCTCGACGGCTCGCCCGCGGCCCTGCTCACGGCCTAGGTTCAGCGCCGATGACGACCCACGACCGCCCGTTCGGCCGCCACCTCGAGGACTTCGTCGTCGGCGACGTGTACAAGCACTGGCCCGGCAAGACGATCACCGAGTACGACGACCACCTGTTCTGCATGATCACGATGAACCACCACCCGCTGCACACCAACGCCTGGTTCGCCGAGAACGAGACCGTGCAGGGCAAGAACGTCGTCGTCGGCAACCTCGTGTACTCCCTCGTGCTCGGCATGAGCGTCCCTGACGTCAGCGGGGCCGCCATCGCCAACCTCGAGATCGAGACGCTCCTGCACGCCAAGCCCACCTTTCACGGCGACACGATCTACGCCGTCACCAAGGTCCTCGACGTGAAGGAGACCTCGAAGGGCGATCGAGGCATCGTCACGGTCGAGACCAAGGGCATCAATCAGCGCGCCGAGGAGGTCTGCTACTTCCGTCGCAAGCTGATGGTCTGGAAGCGGGATCAGGCCCCCCAGCGACAGTTCCCCTACGACGACGGAACTGTGTTCGACGCCAAGTGACCAGGTTGCGGCGGCGGACCCGGCGTGCCCTCGTCGGCCTTGCCGCGGTGCCGCTCGTCGCAGCGGGCGTGCTCGCCGTCGAGGTGCAGATGGCGCGCACCGGCCCGGACCTCCCCGATGACACGCCGCTCGACCACGACGGACGGATCGGGGGTGGCGGCGGTGACGGGGCCGGCCCGGCGCTGCACATGGTCTGGCTCGGCGACTCCACCGCGGCCGGCGTCGGCGCCAGCGGGCCCGACACGGCCCTGCCCCGTCGGGTGGCTCGAGCCCTCGACCGGCCCGTCGACGTGACATCCCTGGCCGTGTCGGGGGCCCGGGTGGCCGACGTGCTGTCGGACCAGGTCCCCCATCTCCAGGGCCTCCATCTCCAGGGCCTCCAGGGCCTCCAGGCCGACGTGGTGCTCGTCAGCATCGGCGCCAACGACGTCGTGCACCTGACGTCGCAAGCGGACTTCCGTCGGCGGTACCTCAGCCTCATCGAGCGGGTCGACGAGGCTGCTCCTGGCGCCGTGCTCGTGCTGCTCGGGGTCCCGGACATGGGCGCCCCGCCACGGCTCGCCCTGCCCTTGCGATGGGTCGCCGCGGCACGGGGTCGGCAGCTCGATGACGTGGCCGAAGAGCTGGCGCGAGCGGTCGGCGCGGTGCGCGTCGACATCGCAGGCGAGACTGGTCCGGTCATGCGATCCGACACGGCCCGATACTTCGCCCGTGACCGCTACCACCCGAGTGACGACGGCTACGGCGTGTGGACAGCGGCCGTCCTCGAGCAGCTCGTCCCGGCGCTGCAGCAACGGAAGTCAGCCGATGCCGGTCGATGACGTCGCCGCACGCGGGTTCAACGCTGGTGCCGCCGCCTACGAGGCCGCCCGACCGGACTACCCCGCTGAGGCGATCGCGGTGCTGGTCGAGCACCTCGGGCTCGGCGCCGGCACGACCGTGCTCGATCTCGCGGCGGGAACAGGAAAGCTGACCAGGCGTCTGGTCGAGCTCGACGCCGACGTCGTCGCCATCGAACCGCTGGAAGGGATGCGGGCGCAGCTGCAGACGGTGCTGCCCGACGTCGAGCTGCTCGACGGGACGGCCGAGGCCATCCCGCTTCCGGACGCGTCGGTGGAGCTGGTGGCCGTCGCCCAGGCCTTCCACTGGTTCGACGCCCCGGCCGCGCTCAGCGAGATCGCCCGGGTCCTGCGGCCGGGCGGCGGACTGGCCATCCTGTGGAACGAGCGGGACGAGGCCACGCCGTGGGTGGCCGAGATGAGCCGCCTGATCCGGTGGCACGAGCGCACCGTGTCCCGCTACCAGCATGTGGACTGGGCGGCCGTCGTCGGAGCCAGCGGAAGGTTCACGCCGCTGCGCGAACAGGTCATCGACTGGGAGCAGCTGATGACGGCGGAGCTGCTCGCCGACCGAGTCCGTTCGATCAGCTACATCGCCGCGATGCCGAGCGGGGAGCGGGAACGGCTGGCAGCGGAGGTCGTCTACCTGGTGCGTCGGCTGCCGGAACCCTTCAGCCTGCCCTATCGGTGTCGGGTCCAGTGGGCCCGTCTGGCCTGAGCGAGCCCGACGAGCTCCTCGTCTGGTGGGACGGGCAGCGGCGGCTGCTGCCTTGGCGCGAGACACGCGATCCGTGGGCCGTGCTCGTCTGTGAGGTCATGGCCCAGCAGACGCAGGTGGCCCGGGTCGCCGAGCGCTGGGCCCCGTTCCTCGAGCGCTACCCCACGCCGGCAGCCTGCGCGGCCGCCCCTGTCGCCGAGCTGCTGCAGTGGTGGCGCGGCATGGGCTACAACCGCCGCGCCCTGAACCTGCACCGCTGCGCCGCGCTCACCGTGGAGCGCCACGGCGGTCGCCTGCCGGCCTCGCTGCCCGAGCTGCTGGCCCTGCCGGGGATCGGCCCGTACACCGCCCGGGCCGTGCTGGCGTTCGCGTTCGAGGCTGATCACGCCGTGGTCGACACGAACACGGCCCGGATCCTGGCCCGCTGGGAGGGCCACCGGCTGACGGCGCGCCAAGCCCAGGAGGCGGCCGACCGGGCTCTTCCCCCGGGACGGGCGTGGTCGTGGAACCAAGCGATGCTCGATCTGGGGGCCACGATCTGCACCCGACGGCAGCCGGTCTGTGCGACCTGTCCCGTGCAGGACCGCTGCGCCTGGGCGGCACGGGGGTGGTCCGGCCCCGACCCGGCTGAGGGCTCTGCTGGCGTGGCGACGACGCAGACCCGGTTCGAGGGCAGCGACCGCCAAGGCCGCGGCCGCCTGGTCGACGCGCTGCGCAGCGGACCGCTCGACGAGCGGCAGCTGCCTGCGGTCATGGGCTGGCCCGACGACCCGGGGCGGGCCACGGCCGTGGCCGGCACGCTCCTGCGCGACGGGCTCGCCGTGCGGGAGGGCGCCGCCTACCGCTTGCCCTGACGCGTCGCTCAGCGGGTGACGAAGTCGACGACGAGCTGGTTCACCACGTCGGGTCGCTCGACGTGCAGGAAGTGGCCGGCGTCGTCGATGACCTCCATGCGGGACCCCTCGGACGTGAGAAAGCCGCGAGCGCCCTCAGCCACCTCGATCCCCATGCACCCATCGGTACGGCCATGCAGGTACAGGGTCGGCTGCGCGGTGATGGCGTTGCCGGCGTTCTGCACGGCGTCGAGAGCCGGGTCGACGCCCACGCCGCCGAGCGTGGCCCGGTAGTACCCCAGCGCAGCAGCCAGGTTGGCGGGATCGCGCAGGCTGTCCTTGACGTGCACGAGGTCCTCGTCACCGTCGTAGCCCGGCGACCAGTCCGCCCACAGCCCATCGATGAAGGCGAGGTCCATCATCCCGACGACCACGTCGGCCAGGCCGTGCTGGAAGAAGAACATGTACCAGCTCCGCTTCAGCTGCTGGTACGACATGAACCCGGCGCCCACGGCACCGGCGGGGGGCACCGCCATCGTGATCACTCGTTGCCACCTCTCCGGCTGGTGGTTGGCCGCGATGTAGGTCGCCATGGCCCCCCAGTCGTGGCCGATGATCACGGCGTCGCTGTCGCCCCCCAGCGCGTCGTGCAGGCCGCAGGCGTCGAGGGCCAGGGCCGCGGTCTGGTAGCGGCCGTCGGCCGGCACCGCGGTGGGGGCGTAGCCGCGCATGAACGGGGCGACGGCCCGGAAGCCGGCGTCGGCCAGGGCGGGCAGCAGGTGCCGCCATGTCCAGGCCGAGTCGGGGAACCCGTGGAGGCAGAGCGCCAGCGGCCCGGTGCCCTGCTCGAGATAGCCGAACTCGAGATCGTTCGCGGTGGTCGTGCCCTCGGTGATCGCCATGGCGGCGCACCGTAGCGGTGACCCAGACCTCCCTGCGGTGAGACGGACGTCACACGGTCTACAGAAGGTGGACCTTCCCCGGTAACCTTCCGGCCACTCAGGGGGAACGGGGGACATCAACTGCTCAACGTCAGCTTCTTCGGCGTCCGTGGTTCCACGCCGTGCCCATGCGAGGCCAACCGACGCTACGGGGGGAACACCTCGTGCGTCGCGCTCGAGTCCCCTGGGCACGCGCCCATCGTCCTCGACCTCGGCACCGGTCTGCGCTTCTGGGGGGAGACGCTCCCCGCGGACACCCCGTTCGTCGGGTCTGCCCTCGTCACCCACATCCACTGGGACCACGTCCAAGGCCTCCCGTTCTTCACGCCTGTCCTGCGCCCCGGTGCCCAGTTCGACGTGTATGGCCCGCCGCAGACCGACCACGACTCGCTGGCCGACGCCTTCAACGACTTCATGCGCCCGCCGTTCTTCCCGGTGCGCACCGTCGACCTCCTCGGCGACATCCGCTTCCACGACGTGTGGGAGAGCGACCTCGAGCTCGACGGTGCGAAGGTGAAGGCTCGCTCGGTTCCCCACGTGGGGCTCACCAACGGGTACCGCATCGAGATGGGGGGCGCCGTCATCGCCTACCTGTCGGACCACCAGATGCCCTCCGACGGCAGCCACGCCATCGCAGACAGCGTCCTCGAGCTCTGTGACGGCGTCGACCTGCTCATCCACGACGCGCAGTACACGACCGAGGAGTTCCCCGAGAAGTCCACGTGGGGCCACTGCACCTCCGACTACGCGGTGCACGTCGCCAAGGAGTCGGGCGCCCGTCGGCTGGCGCTGTTCCACCACGACCCCACCCATCACGATGCGGCCGTCGACTCGATCCTGGCCTACGCCCGGAGCCTTCCCGAGGCCCTCGGCATCGAGATCCTGGCCGCCCACGAGGGCCTCGTCATCTCATACCCCTGACGCCCGGTACCCTCCTCGGTCGATGACCGACCCCGTGCCCTTCGACTCCGCCAAGTACCGCCAGGTGCTCGGTCACTTCCCCACCGGCGTCACCGTGATCACCGCTGCCCTCGACGGAGCGCCGGTGGGCATGGCCGTCGGTTCCTTCGCATCCGTCTCGCTCGAGCCGCCGCTCGTGGCCTTCTTCGCCGGCTTGGGCTCGTCGTCGTGGCCGAAGATCCAGGCCGCTGGCTCGTTCTGCGTGAACATCCTCGCCGAGGATCAGGAGGGCGTCTGTCGCCGCTTCGCCTCGAAGGAGGAGGACAAGTTCGCGGGCCTCGGCTGGTCACCCGCCGGTTCTGGCTCCCCGCTGCTCGACGGCGTGGTCGCGTGGATCGACTGCGAGATCGAGTCGGTCACCGATGCCGGTGATCACGTCTGCGTGATGGGACGCGTGCGTGACCTCAGCGTCGGCCATGACGGCGCCCCGCTGTTGTTCTTCCGGGGCGGCTACGGCCGCTTTGCGGTGTAGGTCGGCCGTGCCCATCTACGCCCTTGGCGACACCGTCCCCACGATCGATCCGACGGCCTACGTCCATCCCGACGCGGTGGTGATCGGCGACGTCACCATCGGTCCAGAGGCCTCGATCTGGCCGTGCGCCGTGCTTCGAGGCGACCCCGGTGGGATCGTCGTGGGTGCGCGCACGTCGGTGCAGGACGGCACGGTGGTGCACACGACACCGATCCATCCCACCCGCATCGGCGCCGAGTGCGTCATCGGTCACAACGTCCACCTCGAGGGCTGTGTCATCGGTGACGGCACCCTGGTGGGATCAGGGGCCATCGTGCTGAACGGCGCCGTCGTCGAACAGGAAGCGCTCGTGGCGGCCGGTGCGGTCGTGTCCGGCGCGATGGTGGTCCCCACCCGGGCCATGGCCTTGGGGGTGCCCGCCAAGATCAAGCTCGACGCCGTCGATCCGCACCTGCAGATCGTCCCCGGGATGCACGTGTACCTCGAGCGAGGCCGCACCTACCGGGCGCAGCTCCGCCGCCTCGACTGACTCTTGATGCTCAGACGGACTCGTGCTCCGGGGTGGGCTCGAGCAGGGTGATGGCGCCGTCCAGTGCTCGCTGACGAGCCCACGCCGCCACGAACCCGTCGTCGGTGAGGTAGATGACCTGCTGGTGCTCGGCCAGTCGGAGCACGAGGTCGAGGAGGTCGAACGTGCGGTCGGCGGGCACCCGCTGGAAGACCTCGTCGAGCAGGACGGGCACGGGATCGCCGTGCGGTGCCGCCTGCGCGGCCACCGTGAGCCGCGCCACGAGGCGCTGCTCGATGTCAGCGACGATGCCCGGGTCGGTGCCCCGATCAGAGCCGAAGAGGCGTGCCTCGAGGGCCGCCACCCGCCGTTCGACGGCCGCATGCCGGTCCGCGAGGCGCTCGAGGTCCACCTCGGCTCGAGCTTCGTTCAGCTTCGAGAGGAGCTCGTTGTGCCGCCCCTCGAGCTCGGGGATGTCCGGGGCGGCGGCGTCAGCGGCCGTCACCGTGGCCCACTCCGGCTGACGGAGGCGAGCCGCGGTCTCGGTGAGCTCTGTCAGCTCAGCGTCGATCTCGGCGCGGGGTCGGGCTCGCGTGCGGGCCTGCTCGCGCTCGTCGGCACGGGTGACAGCCCACTCGAGGGCACCCACCCGGGCGGCCAGCTCGCCGGTATCGAAGCCGAGGCCGAGCAGCAGGTCGTCGAGCTGGGCGGCGGCCTTCTGCTCGTCGTCAGAGGCGTCCTGGAGCTGCAGAGCGGCCCGGGCGTGACGACCCCTGGCGCACTGGTGCTCGACGAAGGCAACGATCCCATCGGGCTCCTCGAGGTGCTCGAGCTCGATCAGGTACGGCCGGCACAGCTCCATCACGTTGCTTCGCGCCGCCGCCACGGCCGGTTCCGCTCGCCCGATCAGCTCTGCCCGTAGCTGCTCGATCTCCTCGGCGCTGTCGCCCAGGTTCTGCACGGCCTCGTGGTAGGCCCGGATCTCGTCGGCGAGCGCGCCCGCCTCCGCCACCTCGACGACCGACCCGACCAGCTCAGTCCAGGCGGCCAGCGCCCCGCGC
>JBKJIL010000227.1:0-31666 GCA_046598435.1 Acidimicrobiales bacterium | reverse complement strand
GATCTTGCGGACGTCGCCCAGGATCGAGCGCAGGTGCCGCACCGCCTCCACCACGTTGCCGGTGCCGGCCTCGCCCTTGGATCGCAGCATGGCGGCACCCTCGCTGATGCGCCGGAGCGCCTCGCCCAGGTTGGTGGCCCCGCACACGAAGGGCACGGTGAAGGCCCACTTGTCGATGTGGTGGGCCTCGTCGGCCGGGGTGAGGACCTCGGACTCGTCGACGTAGTCCACGCCGAGCGACTCCAGCACCTGGGCCTCGACGAAGTGCCCGATGCGGGCCTTGGCCATGACGGGGATGGTGGTGACGGCCTTGATGCCCTCGATCATCTCCGGGTCGGACATGCGGGCCACGCCGCCGTCTCGACGGATGTCGGAGGGCACCCGCTCGAGGGCCATGACTGCCACGGCCCCGGCGTCTTCGGCGATCTTGGCCTGGTCGGGGTCGACGACATCCATGATCACCCCGCCCTTCAGCATCTCGGCGAGGCCGCGCTTCACGCGGGTGGTGCCGGTGTCGTGGGTGATCGGGCGGGGGGACGCGTCGGCCATGGACCGATGGTACCGCCGGGCCCCGTCAACCCCGAAGCCGGTAGCGCCCGTCAGAGCCGGGTGGCCTCACCGGGGGGCGTGAGGGCGACCCACGTGCGGCCAGGGGTGAGCCCGATCGGCTTGCCGTCCACGTCGGTGTAGGTGGCGACGGCCTCCAGGGATGCCTTGTGCC
Organism: Acidimicrobiales bacterium; assembly: GCA_046598435.1. GTDB lineage: Bacteria > Actinomycetota > Acidimicrobiia > Acidimicrobiales > VFJN01 > VFJN01. The sequence continues at coordinate 30,945 of JBKJIL010000227.1, read as the reverse complement.
AGCGGCCGACGACAAGGCCCCCGTTGGTGAGGATCCACGCATCGCCGTCTCCCACCAGCTGCGCCTCGGGGATCGGCTTGCCGAACTGGTCGTTCACCCCGGAGCTGACGTAGGGCGTGAACTGCACGATCACGTTGGCGGGAGCGATCTGAGCGCCGGACGCGTCGAGGTGCGGCGTGCCCGCTTGGTCGCGGGCCCATCCCTGTCCGTTCCAGCGGTAGTCGACCGGGGCCGAACCGGCGCTCGACCCGAAGGTGAGGTGCACACCACCGGCGGGCTCGAGATGAGCCGGCGCCTGCCCCGGGGCCCGGTAGGTGAACAGCGCCGGAGGCGGTGAGGAGCCCTCGTTGGGCAGCGCCATCAGGGCGCCAGTGCTCTTGAGCATGAGGTCGTCGGGCGCGGGGCGGTCGCCGGCGCGGTAGTAGTGACTGGTGGCGGCGTCGTAGCCCACGTCGGCCAGGTTGGCGCCACGGATGCGGGCCGCGAAGATGTCGTTGGCGCCGCTCCAGGCGAAGAACGGCCGGTGCAGGGTGGCCAGCACGCCGAGGTCAGAGGTGCGGGCGGACCGAACGGGGCCCACCGGGCCGGCGTCGGTGGAGTGGAACACGGCGAGCAGCCGGGTGACGCTGCCCTCCACGCGCTCCTCGAAGACGACGTCGGCCTGGTTGAGCCCAGCCTGCGGTCGCGCCTTCGGCTGCACGTTGTCGACCTTGACGACGAGCGCGCTGCGACCGATCAGCGCCGGGTCACCCGGGAGCCCGGTGAGGGGCGCCACCGGGCCGGGCACGGTGGTGGTGGTGGCCTCCGTGGTGGTGGGGCCGGCCGTCGTGGTGGTGGGAGCAGGATCGTCACCGCCCGAGGCGGCCACTGCGGCGACCACGCCGCCGAGGACCAGCAGCACGGCGGCCACGCCGAGTGCCACGCGCTTCTTGGGGGTGTCGAGGGCCTGGGCCAACACGAGGGGATCTCCTTGGACGGGATGGGTCGGGCGCGCGGCACGGGTGACCGCGGCCTCAGAGCAGGGTGGCTAGAGCTCGCGCAGGAGGGCGATGCGCTCCTCGATCGGCGGGTGCGTGTCGAACATGCGGTTCAGGCGGGAGATCCGGCCCTCGCGCTCGTCGAGGGCCTGCGGTTGCTCGATCCAGAGGTGGGCGGTGGCATGCGAGGTCGACCCTACGACGGTGTAGTCGTCGCGGAGCTTCTCCAAGGCCGAGATCAGCCCCGGCGGATACCGGGTGAGCTCCACGCCTGACACGTCGGCGAGCGTCTCGCGCTTGCGACTGACGGCCGCCTGCATCACCCGGGCGATCAGAGGCGACAGGATCAGCAGCGCGAAGCCGACCACAGCGAGGATGGCGAGTGGCCCGCTGCTCTGGCTGTCGTTCTCGTTGTTGCGGCTGCGGCCCATGCCGAACCACATGAACCGCACACCGACATCGGCGGCGATGGCGATCACTCCCACCATCGTCACCGCCAGGGTGGACACCAGGATGTCGTAGTTCTTGATGTGGCCCAGCTCGTGGGCCACCACGCCCTCGAGCTCCACCCGGTTCATCCGCTCGAGCAGCCCGGTGGTGACCGCGATGGCCGCGTGCTTGGGGTTGCGGCCGGTGGCGAAGGCGTTGGGTGAGGGGTCGTCGACGACGTAGATCCGTGGCTTCGGGAGACCCCCCGCGATGCAGAGGCCCTCCACGAGGTTGTGCAGCCTCGGGTACTCCTCGACGGTGGCCGGCCGGGCCCGGCTGACGGCCAGCGCGACTGCGTCGGACTTCCAGTACGACAGCGCCGCCGACCCGCCCGCGAAGAGCACGGCGAACCCGATGAGCACCGGGCCACCCTGCACGAGGAGGTTGAGGGCGGCGCCGACCGCGACGATCAGGAGGACGAACCCGGCGATCAGCAGGATCGAGCGACGCTTGTTCTCTGCGACCTGGTCGTACACGCGGGGTTCAGGGTCCTTGGTGGCTCAGAGGGCGGGCGGCGCGGGCGGAACCACGGGCTCACCGGCGGGGGGCGCGGCCGGCGGGGGGGCGCCGAGGTCCACGGCCGGGGCCCTGCCGAAGTCGACGGCGACCGCGCCACGGGCATCGTCTTCGGCCTCGAAGTACTCCCGCTCACTGAAGCCGAACCGCCCGGCGATCGTGTTGGACGGGAAGGTCTGGATCTTCGTGTTGTACCGCACGACGGTGTCGTTGTAGTACTGCCGCGAGTAGGCGATGCGACCCTCGGTGCCGGTCAGCTCCTCCTGCAGGTTCAGGAAGTTCGTGTTGGCCTTCAGGTCGGGGTACGCCTCGGAGAGGGCGAACACCGACTTCAGGGCACCGGTGATCATGTTCTCGGCCTGGGCCTGGTCGTGCGGCCCGCTGGCGCTCATGGCCATGTTGCGGGCCTGGACCACGGCCTCGAGCGTCTCGCGCTCGTGCGAGGCGTAGCCCTTCACCGTCTCCACCAGGTTCGGGATCAGGTCGTAGCGGCGCTTGAGCTGCACGTCGATCTGCGCCCAGGCGTTCTCGATGCTGTTCCGCATCGAGACGAGCCCGTTGTAGGTCACCATGACGTAGAGCGCCAGCACCACGACGATGGCCAGGAGGATCCAGATGAAGGTCACGCCGCGCACTCCTCGTCGATCGGACTGCTCACTGTAGAGGCTGGGTCGAGCCGATCGTGATCATCGGGCGGCCAGCACGGCGCGGTACACCTCGACGTAGCACTCTGCGAGGTGCGCCATCGAGAGCTCGTCGGCCCGGCGGCGCCCGCCCTCGACGAGCTCGGCCCGCAGGGTGCTGTCCTCGAGGACGCGCCGCAGTGCCTTGGCCAGGCCGGCGGCGTCGCCCACCGGTGCCAGCAGCGCATCGACCCCGTCGGTGGCCACGTTGCGATGGCCGTCGAGGTCCGACGCCACGAGGGCACAGCCTGATGCCATCGCTTCGAGCAGCACCATCCCGAAGCTCTCGCCGCGCACCGACGGAGAGCAGTACACCGTGCACCCGCGCATGCGGGCTGCCCGTTCCTCGTCGCCGATGCGGCCCAGCCACTCGATGCGCGGGTCGTGGGCGTAGCGCGCGCGGAGCTCCGCGGACTGGGGCCCGTCGCCCCCCACCCACACCCGCACGTCGTCCGGGAGCTCGGCGGTCGCCGCGAGGAGCACGTCGAGCCCCTTGCGGGGCTCGTGGCGACCCAGGAAGAAGATGGTCGGGCCGTCGGTGGGATGGGCCTCCCCCCCTGCGAACCGCTCCACCTCGATGCCGTTGAACAGCAGCTGGTAGGTGCCGCCCAGCGCGTGGCTGGCCAGCTGCTCGGCATCGGGCGACACGGCGATGCGGTGGTCGAGGCGACGGGCCATGCGGCGCAGGCCCCAGCCGAGGTACTTGTAGCCGGCGCTCTCGCCGGCGGCGTGGAAGGTGCCGACCAGCGGGGCCGAGGCGAAGAGCAGGGCCGTCATGGTGGGACCCGGGGCGATCGGTTCGTGCAGGTGCACCACGTCGAACCCCTCGTCGCGCAGGGCTCGGATCGTGCGGAGCTGGGCCGAGGGATCGGGGGCCAGTGGGGCCACGGAGCCGTTGGCGGCGGTGGGCACGCTGCGCCCGAGCGGCGTCACGCCGGCGTCGGGCGGGGGGCCGTCACAGGGGCCGAGGACGCGCACCTCGTGGCCGAGGGTGCGCAGAGAACGGGCCAGGCCGAGCACCTGTCCCTGCACGCCACCAGGGATCGTCAAGGAGTAGGGACTGACCAACCCGATGCGCACGCCACCACCCTAGGAGGTGTGGTCGCTGGGCCAGTTCGGCTGCAGCAGGTGCCACTGCTCCGGGGCCCGCCGGATGAGCGTCTCGAGGGCGCGGGCGAGGTCCTGGGTGACGCGGTGCACGTCGTCTCGCAGCCTGCCCTGCCGACTCGTGTCGATGGGGGGCAGCACCACGGCATGGCGAGAGCTCGGCCCGTCGAAGTAGATCGCCGTGGGCAGCAGGTGGGCGCCTGTGCGCAGGGCCAGGGTGGCCGGGCCGCCCGGCAGGGTGGTGCGTTCACCGAAGAACTCCACCTCGGGTCCCGTGCCGGCCAGGTCGCGGTCGCACAGCAGGGCCAAGGTGTGGTTGGCCTTGAGCGCCCGTGCGGTGGCCGCGCCGGCCTCCGGGCCCAGCGGGACGATCTCGAAGCCGAACGAGCGCCGCAGGCCGACGAACCACTCGAACAAGGCCGGCGGATCGAGGCGCTCCACGACGGCGGTGACCGGGAAGCCCTTCACCTGGGTGAGCCAGAACCCCGACCACTCCCACCCTCCGAGGTGGGGCATCGCCATGATGGCGCCGTTGCCGGTGGCCAACGAGGCGTCGAGGTGCTCATAGCCCTCGTGGGTGAACCCGGCGTCGAGGTCGGCGGGGCTCGTGCCGGGCAACCGGAACGACTCCTCGTAGTAGCGGGCGTAGGACTCGAAGGTCTCACGGGTGAGGCGGGCCAGCTCCCGGTCGGTGATCGTCGGGTTGACCCGGCGCAGGTTGCGCGCCACCTGAGCGCGTCGCTCCGAAGCGACGCGCGACGCCGCCCGACCGAGGCCGCGGGCCGCCGTGGCGGCCACCGGCTTGGGCAGCCGTCGGGCCAGCTCTGCCGCCCCCCGGTAGGCGGGCGTGACGAGATCGACCAAGTGGTGGGCTAGCGGCGCCCGGCGCGTGCTTGCCGACGCCAGGCCCGCTCGGTGGGACGAGCAGCCCGACGGGCCTTCCAGCGGCTGTTGGTGGGTGCCGGACGGGCCACCGAGGCCTGCTGCCACACCTTCACGAAGCGCTGGGCGGCCGTGATGAGCGTGAGGACGAGCATGAGCCAGAGGACCGGGATGAGGACCGAGTCGAACAGCAGGCCCACGCCGAGGGCGATGATGCGCTCTGCTCGCTCCATGAGGCCGCCCCGAGCGTCGAACCCGAGCGACTCCGCCTTGGCCCGCTCGTAGGAGATCAGCATCGAGGCGCCGAGCACGGCGAGGGGCAGGACGGCGATCCGGCCGGGATGGGTGGTGGAGAGGTGCCACGCCACGCCGCCCAGGAGCAGCGAGTCGGTGACGCGGTCGGACACGGAGTCGAAGAAGGCGCCGCGGGGACCAGCCGTGCCTGACGCCTTGGCGACGGCACCATCGAGCAGGTCGGGGAGGGCGCAGAGCACGAGCAGGAGCAACCCGGCCCGCAGCGCGCCGTTGGCGATGGCCAGCGAAGCGGCCCCGGCCAGCACCACGCCCGTGGCGGTGAGGTGGTCGGCGGTGATCCCGGTGCGTCGGATGTTGGCTCCGACCGGCTTGAGGCCGGCTTCGAAGCTGGACCGCCAGCGTCCGTCGAACATCAGAGAGATCCTTGCGATGGGGGTCGGGAAGTGCTTGCTACAGGCTAACACCCGAGGTTCGCGATCCCGCGTCTCGGGCCAGCGCCCGCAGGATCCCCCGCCACCGCGGGAAGAGCAGGTGGTGGCCGGCGCCAGGCACGAGGTCGAGCACCGCGTGCGGCATGTGGGTGGCCAGCCAAGCCCCCACCTCCGGAGGGCTCACGGCATCATCGCTCCCGTGGAAGCTCCGCACCGGGCAGTCGATGGCCGTCAGGTCGAGGCCCACCTCCAGCTGGAGGACGAGATCGTGCTCGAGCCCCGCCGGTCCCCCGCGCACCGCTTCGGCCAGGGCCCGGGCCAGCTGCTCCGCGGCACCGGGGACGGTGACCAGCTCGGCCCGGCCGAGCACACCCGCGGCCTCGAGGACGTGATCGAGGGCCAGGGCGTCAGTGAGCGGCGCCGGCACGAGGTAGGGCGCCAGCTCAGCGGCGAGCTCCACGGCTGACAGCTCGCAAGCCAGCTCGACGAAGGGCCGACGCGTCGGACCCAGTGCGGCCACCACCGCCGCATCGGCGTAGGCCTCGACGGGGGGCACCGTGGCCACCAGGGCCACGGCGAGCACCCGTTCGCCGAGCACGCCGGCGGCGGCCAGCGCGAACAGGCCCCCGGCCGACCACCCCAAGAGGGCGGCCTGGTCGATCTCCAGCGCGTCGAGCAGGTGGGCCAGGTCCTCACCCAACGACGCCAGGGTGCCCGCGGGGTGGAGGTCGCTCTGACCGGCTCCCGGACGGTCGACCGCCAGGAGGCGCACGCCGAGCGACGCCGCCAGAGCGTCGTCGGGATGCCGAGCCAGCCGGGAGTCGGGCGTGCCGTGCAGGTAGATGACGGGCAAGCCGTCGGGCGCGCCCACGTCGTCCACCGCCAGGGAGCGCCCGTCGGGCAGGGCGACCAGTCGGGGCATGTCCACCAGCACACGCTAGGTCGCAGGGATACCCTGCCCGACACTCGCCCATCGAACGCGAGGAGGGATCCGCGTGCAGGCCTATCCATCGGAGAAGATCCGCAACGTCGCACTGGTGGGCCACGGTGGGGCGGGCAAGACCACCATCGCCGAAGCCCTCCTGCACCGGGCTGGCGTCACCTCCCGACTCGGCCGCGTCGAGGACGGCACGACCGTGTGCGATCACGATCCCGAGGAGCAGCGCCGCGGGCTCTCGCTGTCCCTGGCCATCGCGCCCTTCGAGTGGACGGGCCACAAGGTCAACCTCCTCGACACGCCCGGCTACGCCGACTTCATGGGCGACGTCTCGGCCGCCCTGCGCGTGGCCGATCTCGCCGTCTTCGTGGTGTCGGCGGTGGACGGCGTGGAGGTGCAGACCGAGGCCATCTGGCGTGAGGCGGCCCGCCTCGAGGTGCCCCGCATGATCTTCATCAACAAGCTCGACCGGGAGCGGGCCAGCTTCGAACGCACCCTCGATGAGCTCCGTGATCGCCTCGGCGCAGGGGTCGCACCTCTCGAGCTGCCCATCGGCGAGGAGGCCGAGCTGCGCGGCATCGCCGACCTGCTCACGGACACCGCGTTCATCTACACCGATGGCGTGCCCCAGACGGCGCCGATCCCCGACGACATGGCGGCGCTCGAGCACCAGGTGCACGACAACCTCGTCGAGGGCATCGTCGTGGCGGAGGACGCCCTCTTGGAGCGCTACCTCGAGGGCGAGGTGCCCTCGGTCACCGAGCTGGAGCACGCCCTGACCCTTGGCATCGAGGCCGCCACCGTGTTCCCCGTCGTCTGCGGGTCGGCGACCGCGGAGGTTGGCATCGACCGACTGGCCGACTTCCTCGTCGAGATCGGCCCGCCACCGGGCGACCGTCCCACCGTCGTCACCGCGGGCGACGTCGAGGTGGAGGTGGCAGCCGACCCCACCGGCGCCGCCCTGGCCATGGTGTTCAAGACCATCGCCGACCCCTTCGTCGGCCAGCTGTCGCTGTTCAAGGTGCTCTCCGGAACCATCCGGAACGACGACCACCTGGTCAACAGCCGCACCGGCACCGAGGAGCGGCTCCACGGGCTCTTCGTGGTGCGCGGCAAGGACCACGAGCCGGTCGACGCCTTGAGCGCCGGCGACATCGGCGGGGTGGCCAAGCTGGCTGCAACCGCCACCGGCGACACGCTGGCGGTGCGCGGCCAACCCGTGCTGGTGGCCCCCATCGAGCAGCCGCCGGCGGTGCTGGCCCTGGCCGTCGTGCCCAAGACCCAGGCCGACGACGACAAGCTGGCCACCGCCATCCACCGCCTCCAGGAGGAGGATCCGGCCCTCGTCGTCACCCGTGACGAGGAGACGCATCAGACCGTGCTCCGCGGCACCGGCGAGACCCACCTCGCCATCACGCTCGAGAAGCTGAGTCGGAAGTTCGGCGTCAGCGTCACCACCGAGGACGTGCGCGTGCGCTACCGCGAGACGGTGTCCGCCACCGTGGAGGCGGAGGGCCGGCACAAGAAGCAGTCGGGTGGACACGGCCAGTTCGCGGTGGCCACCGTGCGGATCGAGCCGCTGGAACGAGGTGCCGGCTTCGAGTTCGTCGACAAGATCGTCGGCGGGGCCATCAGCCGCAGCTACATCCCCGCCGTCGAGCGCGGCGTGGTCGAGGCGATGACGCAGGGCGGCGTGAACGGACACCCTGTCGTCGACGTGCGGGTGACCCTGCTCGACGGCAAGGAGCACAGCGTCGACAGCTCGGAGATGGCCTTCCGGGTGGCGGGCCGACTGGCCTTCCGCGAGGCGCTGGCCCAGGCCGGCCCCGTGGTGCTCGAGCCGATCGTCCGCCTCGATGTGACGGTGCCCGCCGAGCTGCTGGGCGACGTGATGGGCGACCTCAACGCCCGACGGGGGCGCGTGCAGGGCACCGAGCCGTCGGACGACGGCGAGCAGCTCGTCTACGCCGTGGTGCCGGAGAGCGAGCTGTTGCGCTACGCCATCGACCTGCGCTCGCTCACCGGCGGGCGCGGACGGTTCGTCACCGCCCCCGACCACTACGACGTGCTGCCCAGCCACCTCGTGGACGGAGTTCGCCGAGACGTGCACGAGCCAGACTGACCACGTGACCGTCCGCCCGCCCGCTGATGCCGTCGTGGCCCTGCGATCGCTCGATCGGCGCTACCGCGGCCTGTTCGCCGGGCTCGGCCCCGACGAGGCCCCTGATGACCTCGCCCACCGCCTGGGGGCCGACGGTCGGTCGGCCGCCGATCGCGTCGTCGCCGCCGCTCGCACGCTCGGCTTCCTGGGTCGCGCGCTCGAGCAGGTGCTCGTCGAGGACGACCCGGTGCTGCACCCTGCCGTGCTCGACCCGTCGGCTCGGGAGTGGCCCGACGCCTCGGGCGCGGTGGACGACCGGATCAGCGAGCTGGCCTGGGAGGCCGATGCCCTCGCCGAGCGGGCCGAGCGGGTGCCCGCCCACGACTGGGCCCGGGTGGCACGGGTGGCGGGCCACGACGCCACCTCGTCGGCCAGCGCCATCCTGTGGGATGCGGTGGACACGGCGGTCGAGCACCTGAAGGCCGCTGAGCGCACCTTGCGCGAGGTGCGGGGCCGCTGACCAACGGATCAGGCGGTCAGGTCGGACCAGTCCTCGGGGTTCTCCTCGGTGAAGTGGGCGACGATCTCGCCATCGCAGCCGTCGACGAGCACGAGGCCGCGCGTCGTGGGCGGATCCTCGGCGGAGTAGAGCAGGATCCGCCAGGTCGGCCGGCTTCGCAGACCCCGCCAACCGAGCTGGGCCGAGGCGTGACCGACGGCGAAGCCGACCTGCCGGGTGGCCGCCACCAGCGCGTCACGCTCGTCCACATCCAGGTTCCAGCCGGCCACGAGGTGGTAGGCGCCCAGCACGACGAGCAGCACGCCGGCGAACAGGAAGCCGCCATTGACGAGCACGCCGTCGCCGCGCCCGGTGGCCGCCCATGCCGCCACGCAGGCGACGCCGCCGATCAGGTACAGGTAGCCCGGGATCCGACGGCGGTTGTTGTTCGGGAAGACGTAGGGGCCGACGAACTCCGAGGCGTTCAGGTCCTCCGGCAGCTCGTCGCGGACATCGGCATCGCTCGTGGGGTCGCTCGTGGGGTCATCAGCCATCGCGGCCGCGACGGTACTGGCGGGCCCGTCAGGCGGGCCAGGCGGCGCGCAGCCGGACCGATGCCTCCTCGAGGCTGATGGGCAGCACCCGGGTCTCGGCCGCCACGGCGATGAAGTTGGCGTCGCCCTGCCAGCGGGGCACGCAGTGGACGTGCAGGTGGTCGGATTGCGAGCCGCCGGCCGCGGCTCCGAGGTTGAGACCCACGTTCACCCCGTCGCAGGAGAACGCTGCCTTCAGGGCCACCACGGCGGATCGGACCGTCGACCACAGCTCGAGGTGCTCCACCTCGGAGAGGTCCTCGAGCTCGGACGCCGCACGACGCGGGAGCACCATCAGGTGCCCGGCCGTGTACGGGTAGAGGTTGATCAGCGCGAAGCAGGTCGGTCCCCGCCAGAGCACGCCAGCCGTCTCGTCGCCCTCCTCGTCGGCCCCCGCGAGGATCCGCTCGAAGAGCGAGCGGCCGGCGGCCTCGTCAGTGGACGGCAACGTGCGGCTGTCGACGACCCGCCCCACATACGCAGAGCGCCAGGTGGCCCACAGGTGGTCAAGCGGCACGGCGTCCCTCGGCGGCGATCACGTCTTGGCCTGGACCTCAGCATGGAGGTGCTCCACGAAGGCATCGGCCAGCACGTCGCGCTCGGGCTGGTCGGAGCCACGACGGTTGACGCCGACGGTCCCGGCCTCCACGTCCGAGTCGCCCACCACGAGGATGTACGGGAGCTTCTCCAGCTTGGCCTTGCGGATCCGGGCACCGAGCGGCTCATCGGCCTCGGCCAGTGCGGCACGGAAGCCGTCGGCGCGGAAGCGGTCCACCAGGCGGGCGGCGTAGGAGTGGTGGTCGCTGCGGACCGGCAGCACCCGCACCTGCTCCGGCGCCAGCCAGGCGGGGAAGGCCCCGGCGTAGTGCTCGACGAGCACCCCGAAGAAGCGCTCGATCGAGCCGAACAGGGCGCGGTGGATCATGATCGGCCGGTGCCGCTCGTTGTCGGCGCCGATGTACTCCATCTCGAAGCGCTGGGGCAGCTGGAAGTCGACCTGGATGGTGGACAGCTGCCAGGTGCGGCCGATGGCGTCGCGCGCCTGCACGGAGATCTTCGGGCCGTAGAAGGCGCCGCCGCCCTCGTCGAGGACGAGGTCGAGGTCCTTGGCCGACGCCACCTGGCGCAGGGCCTCGGTGGCCTCCTCCCACTCCTCGTCGCTGCCGACCGCCTTGCCCGGCGGCTTGGTCGAGATCTCGAGGTAGAACTCGTTGAGCCCGTAGTCGGCGAGGAGGCCCAGCACGAAGTCGAGGAGCGAGGCCAGCTCCTCGGCCATGTTCTCCTTCGTGGTGAAGATGTGGGCGTCGTCCTGCGTCATGCCCCGCACCCGCGTGAGGCCGTGGACCACGCCGCTCTTCTCGTAGCGGTACACCGTGCCGAACTCGAACATCCGCAGCGGCAGCTCGCGGTAGCTCCGCAAGCGCGACTTGAAGATCAGGATGTGGAAGGGGCAGTTCATCGGCTTCAGGTAGTAGTCCTGGCCGTGCTCGCCCCCTTCGTCGTCGAAGTGCATCGGCGGGAACATGCCGTCGGCGAACCAGTCGAGGTGCCCGGACGTCTCGAAGAGCGTGGACTTCGTGATGTGCGGCGAGTTCACGAACTCGTAGCCCGCCTCCTCGTGCCGCTTCCGGGAGTAGTCCTCCATCAGCCGCCGCACGAGACCCCCCTTGGGGTGGAACACGGCCAACCCGCTGCCGAGCTCGTCGGGGAAGCTGAACAGGTCGAGCTCCACCCCGAGCTTGCGGTGATCGCGCTTGGCTGCCTCCTCGAGGCGGTGGAGGTGCTCCTCGAGGGCCTTCTTCGAGTCCCACGCCGTGCCGTAGATGCGCTGGAGCTGAGGGTTGCCCTCCTGGCCGCGCCAGTAGGCGCCGGCGACCCGCATCAGCTTGAAGTGGCCCAGGTGGTAGCCGGTGTCCGGGACGTGAGGTCCGCGACAGAGGTCGATGAAGCCCGGATAGCCGGCGAAGGGCGGCACCTCCTTCGGTGCGGCCGGCGGGTTCTCGTAGGTGCGCACCGACTCGGCTGCCGAGGTGGCCGACATCGGGTCGGTGGACGCGTCGTCGATGATCTCCAGCTTGAACCGGTGGCCGGCGAAGATCTCCCGGGCGCGGGCAGCCGGAAGCTCGTCACGTAGGAAGGGCTGGGCCTCGGCCATGATCTCGCGCATGCGAGCCTCGATGCGCTCGAGGTCGTCCTCCACGAAGGTGCCCCCGTCAGGGAGCGCGAAGTCGTAGTAGAAGCCGTCCTCCACGGGCGGTCCGATGCCGAACGTGGCGCCCGGGAACAGGTCGAGCACTGCCTGGGCCAGCACGTGGGCCGTCGAGTGGCGGATCGTGAAGAGACCGCGATCGCTGTCGCCCGTGATGATGGCCACCTCGTCGCCGTCGGCGAGGGGTGTGACGAGATCGCGCTCCTCGCCGTTCACCACGGCGATCACGGCGGCCTTGGCCAGCCGCGAGCCGACCGAGGCCGCCAGGTCAGCGGCGGTGGTGCCGGAGGTCACCGAGCGCTCGGAACCATCGGGCAACCTGATCGTCATCTCGTCGGCCATGGAGGCGGAGGGTACCGGAGCGCCAGGGTGGGCCCTGAACCAGATCGGGTCGGGTCAGCTCCGGTTCGACAGCACGTCGGTGCTCGAACGCCGTGGCTGGCCGCCGGCCGAACCCGCCGAGGCGCCGCCAGCCCCGTTGGTGGGGGCGTGTCCACCGATCTGGACCACGTTGGTGGCATCGGCAGAGGGGAAGCTCTCGGCCTTCTTGGTCGCGTACTCGTCGACGTAGTCCTGGCCGGAGAGGGCCCGGATCTCGAACATCACCTCGTCGATGATCTGTCGCAGGACGAGGCGGTCGTCGACCCGGTCGGCATAGCGGCTGACGTCGATCGGCCGCCCGAAGCGGATCTCGGCTCGCTTGAACGGCTTGGGCAGCTTGGCGTCGGGCGGCTGGATATCGCGGGTGCCGATGATCCCCACCGGGATGATCGGGGCGCCGGTTCGAAGCGCCAGACGAGCAGGGCCGGTGTGCCCGCGGTGCAGGCGCCCGTCGCGGGCACGGGTGCCCTCCGGGTAGATCCCGAAGAACCCCCCGTCCTCGAGCACCCTCGCCGCAGTGTTGAGGGCCCGCTCAGACGCGCTGCCGCCGCTGCGATCGATCGGGATCATGCCCAGGGCCGGGAAGATGTGGCGCGTCTTCCAAGAGTCCATGTACTCGGCCTTGCCCACGAACTTGATCTGACGGGGCAGCACGAGGGGCAGCAGGAACGAGTCGATCACCGACGTGTGGTTGGGGCAGAAGACCGCCCCGCCGGTGGCAGGGATGTTGTCGAGGCCGTCGACCTTCACCTTCCACAGCGCCTTGAAGATCGGGCTGAGCACGGCTCGGGCCACAGGGTAGAGCCGGCCGACCTCCTGGCCGGTGCTCACGTCGACGGTGTCTCCCACGAGGCTGAGTCTTGCAGGGGCTAGAGCACGATGCCGAGCAGTGCCGCGGCGGCCGAGGCACCGTGGCCCTGTGCGACTGCCGCGTCGATCGCGGCGATGGCCCCCGGGGCGTCGAGGTCGTCGTCCAGCCGCTCCCTGGCGGCGTCGAGGGCAGCGTCACCCGATCCCGCAGCACGCCATGCCTCGAGGCGCTCGGCGGCTCGCAGCATGCGGGAGTCGTCCCACTCCCAGGCCGTGCGGTAGTGGTTCTCCACGATCATCAGCCGGATGGCCATCGGATCCCACTCCTTGCGGAGCTCGGAGACGAACACCAGGTTGCCCAGCGACTTGGACATCTTCTCGCCGTCCATCCGCACCATCGCCTGGTGCATCCAATGGCGCACGAAGGGCTCGCCGGTGGCGGCCTCGGACTGGGCCCGCTCGCACTCGTGGTGCGGAAAGATCAGATCGGCACCACCGCCGTGGAGGTCGATCGTCGTGCCGAGCTCCCGCAACGCCAGCGCCGAGCACTCGATGTGCCACCCCGGTCGCCCCGGACCCCAGAGCGACTCCCACGCCGGCTCGTCCGGCAGCGACGGCTGCCAGAGCACGAAGTCGAGGGCGTCACGCTTGTTGGGGTCGTCGACGTTCCCACCCCGCTCGGCTGCGAAGGCCAGCATCTCGTCGCGGGAGTAGCCCGACACGGTGCCGAAGCCGGGGAAGCTGGACACGTCGAAGTAGACGGCGCCGCCGGCCTGGTAGGCGTGGCCTCGGTCGAGCACCATCCCGATGAAGCCGCGGATGTCGGCGATGGCCGACGTGGCCCGCGGCTCGCTCCACGACTCGAGCATGCCCAGCGCGACCATGTCGTCGTCGAAGCGGGCCGTCTCGGCGGCGGCCAGGTCGAGGTAGTGCACGCCGAGCTCGCGGGCCTTGCCGAGTATCGAGTCGTCGACGTCGGTGATGTTCCGCACGCAGCGCGTCTCGTGGCCGAGGTCGCGCAGGCGGCGCTGGAGGACGTCGTACCCCACGTACACGGCGGCGTGCCCGAGGTGGGTGGCGTCGTACGGCGTGATGCCGCACGTGTACATCGTGACCACCGGCCCCGGCTGGAACGGCACGACCTCCCGCCGGGCCGTGCACCACAGGCGGATCGGCCCCTCCCCCTCGGTCACCATCAGGTCACTCCGGGATGCTGGTGAACTTGACGGCCACGCGCGTCTTGTAGCGGACGTTGAGCTGCAGCAGCACGGCGGTGAAGGACTCGATCGGCGTGGCCAACGAGAGCTGCCCGCAGTCGAGCGGCCGCATGTTGGGGATCTTCGAGACGAGGTCGGCCGTTGCCGCGCTGGCGGCGGGGAAGTCGGAGCAGATCAGCACGTCGCTCTCGATCGGATGATCGAGGTCGCCCAGCTCCTTGGCCGGCACGTGGTGCAAGCCGGCCGCCACGAAGCTCTTCGGCAGCACCGCCTGCACGCTGGCCGCCACCGAGCCGCGCGGCGGGACGAGGGGCTGGAACTCCTTGCCGATGCGGGTGAGGGCGTTGGCCATCGAGATGACCACCTTCCCGCGCAGCTGGGACTCCACCGACTGGGCCGTCTGCGTGGCGCCGTCCCACGGAGTGGCGATCACGACGAGATCGGCCTCCGCCGCATCGGCGTTGTCGCCCGCCTCGATCGTCAGCTCCCGGCCGGCCCACTGGGCGAGCAGGCCGTCGACGGCCTCCATGGCGCGGTACTTCGACCGCGACCCGACCACTGTCTCGAACCCCACCGAGGCCAGCCGCGCCGCGAGGGCGCTACCTGCCGGACCGGTGCCACCAAGGATTCCGATGCGCATCGGCGACACCGTAGTGGGGGCACCCACCCCCTCCGCACGTCGAGCCCGGTCACCGGTAACAGCGGCGCGCGCATGGCAGTCTCAGGGCCATGTCTCTCCTCGACGGCAAGCACATCCTGGTCACCGGCGTCCTGACGGATGCCTCCCTCGCGTTCGGAGTGGCCAAGCTGGCCCAGGAGCAGGGCGCCGAGGTGATCCTGACGGGCGCCGGACGGGGCCTCTCGCTCACCCAGCGCACGGCCCGCAAGCTGCCGGCTCCCGCTGAGGTCCTCGAGCTCGACGTCACCTCACCCGACCAGGTCGCCGCCGTGCGCGACGCCATCGGCGAGCGGTGGGGCCGGGTCGACGGTGCGCTGCACGCCATCGGCTTCGCTCCCCCGTCGTGCCTGGGCGGCGGCTTCCTCGATGCCCCGTGGGAGGACGTGGCCGTGGCCCTGCAGATCTCGGCCTATTCGCTCAAGACCCTCGCCGACGTGGTGGTGCCGCACATGGCGAGTGGTGGCGCGCTGGTGGGCCTGGACTTCGACAACAGCACCCAGGCCTGGCCCGCCTACGACTGGATGGGCGTGGCCAAGGCCGCCCTGGAGTCGACCTCCCGGTACCTCGCCCGCGACCTCGGCCCCAAGGGCGTGCGGGTGAACCTCGTGGCCGCCGGCCCGGTGAAGACGCTGGCCGCCAAGTCGATCCCGGGGTTCTCCCGCTTCGAGGACGTGTGGGACGAGCGCAGCCCGCTCGGGTGGGACGTGCGGGGCGACGCCGACGCCGTGGCCCGGGCCTGCGTGGCGCTCATGTCGGACTGGTTCCCGAAGACGACCGGCGAGATCGTGCACGTCGACGGCGGCTTCCACGCGGTGGCCACCTGAGGTTCACGCACCGTCGGCCTGGGCCTCAGACGTCGGGTTCGAGCCACCTCGGGTTGGCCACCTCGAGCTTGGCTCGCACCGACGCGCCGACTGCCTGACGGACCTCGTCGATCCGGCCATCGAGGCCGCCGGAGCGGATCTGGGCGGCCAGCTCCGCCTCGTCGGCGCAGCCCAGCTCCCCCAGGCGGACCCGGTGGGCGGCCTCGTGACCGGGGGCCAGCGCCAGCTCGCGCTCCACGATGGCCAAGGCGTTCACCGCCACGCGGGCGTGAAACGCCACCCGTCCATCAGTCGCTGAGCGCACGTCGCCGTCCACCCACTCCCGCACGGCCTCGATCAGCTCCGAGGCGGTGGGTCGACCGTAGAGCTGCGCGCTCGGCACCGGGGGCGCCGTGACGGCCCCGGGGAGGGCGCCGCCGGGCAGGAGGTTGAGCACGTCCCACTCGTTCTCACAGACGCGTCGACCGATGGCGGCCAGCTCCACCGAGCGGGACGCACCGCTCAGGTGCACCTGGGACTGGAGCACGCAGATGAGGCCCCACTTCAGGGTGCCGAGCAGCTCCCACCACCGCAGGGCCTCGGGGTCGATGGGCGCGCCGCCGGCGGCCTCGTAGGCGGCCAGGAGGTCCTCGCGGGTGCCCATCCCACCCGCCGGCAGCCCCGAGCCGAAGCGCCACGCCCGCACGCAGTACCAGCCGAGGTCCTCCACCGGATCTCCCAGGTGGGCCAGCTCCCAGTCGAGCACCCCCGCCAGCCCCTCGGGATCGACGAAGAGGTTGCCGAGGCGGAAGTCGCCATGGACGACCGTGTGCCGGGGGCTCGGCGGGCGGTGGGCCTCGAGCCACCGCAGGGCCAGCTCGAAGGCGGGCAGCGGCTGGTCGAAGCCGGCCAGCATCGAGCGCATCTCCTCGAGCTGGTCGCCGCTGCGCAGCGTCGGCGCGACCGCCGGGTCGATGCGATGGATGGCGGCCAGGGCGGCCCCTGCCTGGCCGACCAGGCGCGACCTCGCCGTGGCCCACTCGTCGTCACGCAGGAGCTTGCGAGCGATGGTCTCGCCCTCCAGGCGGGCCATGACGATGCAGGGCGAGCCGATGGCGCCGCCGTCGTCGTCGGCCACGACCGTGGGCACGGGCACCCCGAGCGCCTCAGCCGCCCTGATCAGGGCCGCCTCGCCGGTCATGCCCGGTCCGCCGCTGACCGTGCCGGCCCGCACGCGCTGCAGGATCAGACCGACCGTGTCGTCGCCGACCAGGTCGAGGGCCCAGGTCTCGCGGGAGGCACCGCCCGAGAGCCGCCGCAGCCCGTCGACCCGACCCGTCAGGCCGTTGGCCGCGAGGAGCGCCTCCACGCGGGTGGCCAGGTCAGCATCTCGGTTCCCAGACATGGCCGGGGACCCTAGCGAGCGTCAGCAGGCCGCCCGAACCGTGGGATAGGGGTTGACCGCCGCTCCACCGTTGGGGTGGATCTCGAAGTGCAGGTGGGGCTGGCCACGGGCGTTGCCCGTATCGCCGACGTACCCGATGACCGTGCCGGCGGCCACGTGACCGGCCCCGACGTTGGCATAGGCCGAGAGGTGGGTGCCGTAGTAGTAGTGCCCGTTGTCGCCGGTCAGGTGGAACGACAGGCCACCGAGGCTGTTGCCTCGATGGGACACCGTGCCGCTCACCGGGGCGACCACGGGCGTGCCGGTGGGGGACATCATGTCGACCCCCTTGTGGCGACGGCCGCCCGAGCGGGGCGCCCCCCAGGTGTCGGAGAAGGCCACCGGGCCCTGGACGGGGCACACGAAGTCGCCGTGGGCGATGGGCCCGCTGGGTGCCGACCGGGTCGCGGGAGCGGCCGTGCGGGTCGACCTGGCTGCCGCGGTCGCCGCGGCGCGGCGCTGGCGCTCCGCCTCCAGGCGCTGTGCCTCGAGGGCCTCGAGGCGCCGGAACTCCTGCTCCAGTGCCGCCCGACGCTTCGCCAACGTGGCCACCGCGGCCTCTTGCGCAGCCCGCTTGGCCGTCAGCTGCTCCGAGGCGATGGCCAGGTCCTCCGAGGCGGCGGTGTAGTCGTCCACGGCGTCCTGGTTGCCCTGGGTGGCATAGCGCGAAAGGGCGTCGGCCCGGGCCTGGGCGTTGATGTCGGGGTCGAGGGCGGACAGCTGCGAGGTGTCGGCGTTGATGAACCGTCGCACGGCCACCTCGCGCACCGCGGCCCGAAGGCTGTCGAGACGCTGCTGGGCGGCACCAGCGCGGGCCTCGAGCGAGCGGATGTCCGCTTCCAGCTCGCCGAGGGTCGACTCGGCATCGGCCAGGGCCCCCGCCGCTCGGTCGGCGCGAGCACGCGCCGCCCGGAGGTCGCCGTCGTCGGCGTTGGCGCGAGGCGCCGCGGCCAGGACGCCTACGAGCACGACGACGCCCAAGAGGGACGCGAGAGGTGACCTGCGCACAGTGGGCGGAAAATCTAGCGCGCCACCGCTCCGTGTTGCAGTTCTGTGACGACTGGCCGGGGCTCGCTCAGCGATCGGACTCGTCGCGGATGTCGCCCACGAGGGCTTCGATCACGTCCTCCAGCGTCGCGATGCCGAGGGTGCGACCGGCCTTGTCGACCACGGCAGCGACGTGGATGCGGGCTTGCTGCATGGCGAGCAGCGCGTCGTCGAGCGAGGCGTCCTCCCCGACGACGAGCATTCGTCGTACCCGACCGAGTGGGAGGGGACGATCACGTCCTGCCTCGGGGATGGTGAGGAGGTCCTTGGCGTGGACGAAGCCCAGGACGTCGTCCACGCCGCTGCCCGCCACCAGGAGCCGGGTGAGGCCGGACTCGACGACCAGCGCCTCGGCTTCCTCCGGGGTGGCCGAGCGCGGCAGCCACACCACTCCCTCGTTGGGCACCAGCACCGTCGCGATGCTGCGATCGCCGAGGTCGAGGGCGCCGGTCAGCAGCTGGTGCGCCACCTCCTCGATGAGCCCCTCGTCGCGCGAGGCACCGAGCATCACGGCCAGCTCCTGCGCGGACGCCGCGGTGGCCAGCTCGTCCTGCGGCTCGATGCCGAAGAGGCGCACCCCTGCGTTCGACAGCCCGTTGAGCAGCCGCAGGAGCGGACCGAACACCGTGACGTAGACGCGGTTCGGGAAGGCCAGCGCCAGCAGAGTTCTCTCCGGGGCCGCGATGGCGATGTTCTTGGGCACCATCTCGCCGATCACCATGTGGAGGAAGGCCACGATCATGAGAGCGATGACGAACCCGAGCGTGTGCAGCAGCCCCTCGGGCACCTCGGCCACCTGGCCGACGGCACCCTCGATCAGCCCCGCCACGGTGGGCTCGGCGACGTAGCCGAGCACGAGCGACGCCATCGTGATGCCGAGCTGGGCACCGGCCAGCTGGATGTTGAGGTGCCGCATCGACCCCAGCGCCAGACGGGCCGGCGTGCTGCCCGCCTCCGCCATGGCCTCGAGCTTGGTGCGACGACTGGCGATGAGCGCGAACTCGACAGCCACGAAGAAGCCGTTGGCTACCAGCAGCGCCAGCGACAGGAGGAGGTTGCGGAGGGTCACGGCTGGCCCTCCCGGCGGTCGGTGGTGGGAGGTGCATGCCGCCGGAGGCACACGGTGGCCACGCGCAGCTTGTCGCGCGCCACCACCTCCACCCTCCAGCCGTCGTGCTCGAAGCCTTCGCCGACGTCGGGGATCCGACCGAGGCGAGCCAGCACGAAGCCGGCCATCGTCTCGTAGTCGCCGTCGGGTACGGAGAAGCCGCAGGCGTCGAAGACCTCGTCAGGGTGCAGGGCCCCGTCGAGGAGCCACTCCCCCGGCCGGTCGACCGCCGTCAGCCGCGGAGCCGGGCGATCGTGCTCGTCGTCGATCTCGCCGACGATCTCCTCCAACACGTCCTCGAGGGTGATGATCCCTGCGGTGCCGCCGTGCTCGTCCACCACCACGGCCAGGTGGGTGCCGACGCGACGAAGGTCGCCCAGCAGGTCGGTGAGGTCGCGCGTCTCCGGCACGACGAAGGCGGGGACCATGACGTCCTGCACCGAGGTGGAGCTACGAGACGCGAACGGGATCCGGTAGACGTCCTTCACGTGCACGAGACCCCGCACGTCGTCGAGGTCGATCCCGATCACCGGGAACCGGGAGTGCCCAGTGGCCACCGCCTTGGCGGCGAGATCCGAGATGGTCTCGTCGACGGCGACGCTGATGACCGAGCGGCGCGGCACCAACGCCGCGGCGGCGTCCTTCTCCCCGAAGCGGATCGAGCGGGTGAGCAGGGTGAGGGCTTCTGGTTCGAGCGTGCCCTCCGCACCGGAGGAGCGGATCAGGAACTCGAGCTCCTGGAGGGAGCGAACGGAGGTGAGCTCCTCCTGCGGCTCGATGCCCACCCGGCGCACCGTCCAGTTGGCGGCGCCGTTCAGGAACGTGATGAGCGGGCCGAGCAACCGGCTGATGAGCACCATCGGGGGCGACAGGGCGTAGGCGGTGGCACGGGGCCGGGCGATGGCGATCGACTTGGGCACCAGCTCGCCCACCACCATCGACACCAGCGTGGCCAGCGCGAGGGCCAGCACGATGCTCACCGAACCGGCTCGATCGTCGCCGACGATCGCCCGCACGGCAGGCTCGAGAGCTGACGCGACGGTCGGCTCCGCGATGAAGCCCACCACCAGCGACGTCACGGTGATGCCCAGCTGCGCGCCCGAGAGGTGAAAGGACAGGCGCCTCAGCGCGGATGCGGTCGATCGAGCCCCACGACCCCCGGCGGCGGCATCGAGCTCCACTCGATCTCGGTCGATGGCCACCAACGCGAACTCGACCGCGACGAAGAAGCCGGTGGCCAAGATGAGCAGGAGTACGGCGACGAGGCCGAGGGCGGTAGCGATGGGGTCCGTCCGGGTGAGGTGGCGGCAACCGTCGAATCTAGGCGGCACGGGTAGGGTCGCCCGTCATGGTGCTCGCGCGTGACGTGCTGCTGGACGTGCTCCGCTCCGAGGGGGTGGTCCACCTCTTCGGCAACCCGGGGAGCACCGAGCTCCCGCTGATCGACGCCCTGGCCGAGGCCGACGACCTCCACTACGTGCTCGGCCTGCAGGAGGCCACGGTGGTGGGGATGGCCGACGGCTACGCCCAGGCCACCGGGCGCCCCGCCTTCGTGAACCTGCACACCTCGGCGGGCCTGGGCAACGCCATCGGCAACCTCACCAACGCCCGTGCCAACCGATCTCCCCTCGTCGTGACCGCCGGCCAGCAGGACTACCGGCACATCGCCACCGATCCCCTGCTGTCCGGGCCGCTCGTGGAGCTGGCCAGCGGCACCGTGAAGTGGGGGCACGAGGTGCGCACCGCGGCGGAGCTCGGGACGATCATGCGCCGGGCCTTCCACGACGCCGTCGCACCCCCCGCCGGACCGGTGTTCGCAGCGCTGCCCATGGACCTGCTCGATCAGGAGGTGGCCGACGCTGCCCCGTCACGCTCGGAGATCCACCCCGTGGGCACGGCGGCCGCGCTGACAGAGCTGGCGGAGCTGCTGTGCAGCCCCGGGGCAGGTCGGGTGGGGATGGTGCTGGGCGACGCCGTCGCCGCCTCGGGTGCGGTGGCGGTCGCCGTGGCGCTGGCTGAAGCCCTTGGCGCGCCGGTGCACGGCGCACCGCTCCACGGACGCGGGGTGTTCCCCCCGGCCCATCCGCTGTGGGAGGGCATGCTCAGCCCGGCCGCGGATGCCCTGCACACCGTCCTCGAGCGCTACGACCGAGTGCTCCTCGTCGGGGAGCAGGCCTTCATGGTGTACCCGTACACGCCAGGTCCGGCCGTCCCACCCGCGGTCGAGCTGCTGCACCTCTCCCCCGATCCCGCGCAGCTCGGTCGCACCTGGCCGGTGCGGCTGGGCGTGGCTGGCGACCCGCGCTCGTCGTTGGAGGCGCTGCTCCCGCTCGTGCGCGCCCGGGCCGATGCGGCCGCGGCACGGGACGCGCTGGAGCAGGCGCGGCACAACCGGGCGACGCAGATCGACCGCCTGGAGGAGAGCGCCCTCGCTCGCTACGGCCCGGCGCCGATGCACCCGATGGCCGCCGCCCACGCTCTCGTGCGAGCGATGCCCCCGGACAGCGTGGTCGTCGACGAGGCCATCACCACCGGGGTGTACGTGCGCGGCTTCCACCACTGGGAGCAGCCCGGCCGGTACTTCTTCTGCACCGGTGGTGGACTCGGCTGGGGCATGCCCGCAGCCTGTGGCGTGTCGCTCGCCCATGACCGCTCGCCGGTGCTGTGCGTGGTGGGCGACGGGTCGGCCATGTACTCCCCCCAGGCGCTGTGGACGGCCGCCGCCGAGAGCCTGCCTGTCGTCTTCGCGGTCGTGAACAACCGCCAGTACAAGATCCTCAAGGGGTACCTCGCCGGCATGGGCGGTGCCGCCGTGCGCACCGGGCGCTTCGTCGGACTCGACCTCGACGACCCGCCCATCGACTACGTGGCGCTGGCCGCGTCCATGGCTGTCGACGCGACGCGGGTCGACCATGCCGACGACATCGGTGACGCTCTGCGCGTCGCGCTGGCCTCGGGTCGGCCCCACGTGCTGGAGCTCTCGATCAGCGCATGACCGCTGCGCTGGCACTGCACGACGTGCACCTCGTCCGGGACGGGGCCTCGCTCCTGCGCGCCATCACGTGGACGGTGGAGCGGGGTCAGCGCTGGGTGGTCCTGGGCCCGAACGGCTCCGGCAAGACGACGCTGCTGCGCATCGCGTCGCTCTACCTGCACCCGAGCGCGGGCACAGTGGCGGTGGTCGGCGAGGTGCTGGGCCGCACCGACGTGCGGTCCGTGCGCACTCGCATCGGCTTGGCCAGCCCGGCCTTCGGCGATCTCCTCCGGCCTGAGCTCACCGCCACCGACGTGGTGATGACCGCCCGCTACGCCGCCCTCGAGCCGTGGTGGCACACCTATGACGACCACGACCGGGACCGCGCCGTGGCCCTCCTCGAGCGATTCGGCGTCGGCGACACCGCAGAGCGAGCCGTGGCGACCCTGTCCTCGGGGGAACGTCAGCGGGTGCTCCTGGCCCGCGCGTTCTCCGGCACACCGGCCCTCGTGCTGCTCGATGAGCCGACCGCGGGCCTCGACCTGGGCGGGCGAGAGGACCTCGTGGCTCGCCTCGGTGCCGCCGCCCTCGACCCGGATGGCCCGCCCACCGTGCTGGTCACCCACCACGTCGAGGAGATCCCCGAGGGCACCACCCACGTGCTGCTCATCCGGGGCGGCGAGGTCAGCGCGGCCGGCCCCATCGACGAGGTGCTCCACGCCGAGGCCCTGTCGCAGACCTTCGGCATCGCCGTGGACCTCCAGCGCCGCGGTGGTCGCTGGCAGGCATGGGCCTGCGCCCCTCGCTAGCCCAGCAGGGCCAGCAGACGCGGGCGCGACCGCTCGATCTCGTCGGCCAGGACCCGATCGAGCACGGGCATCCACAGCCGGCCGCCGTAGTGGAGCCGCATGGTCAGGCGGCTGCCGCTGGTGGTCTCGGTGATCTCGGCGTCGAGCACCCAGGGCGAGTGCTCCCGGCCGTCGTGCTCCACCCGCTCGAAGCGGGCATGGGTGGGCGACTCGAGGGCCGTGCGCACCATGCGGAGCCGCTTGGCGCGGGCGAAGGGACCGAGGCGGCCCCGCAGGTCGACCGACCAAGCCGGCCCCACGTCGTCGGCATGGGCGGCAACCGGGGCGGAGCTCGGCACGATGTCGAGCCACCTCGGGTAGCGCCCCAGGTCGTCGATCCAGGGGAAGAGCGCCGCCGGCGCGCAGGGCGCGTCGACGGTGGCGACGACGTCCATCGACCGTCAGTCCCGGTTGGCCTTGGCCCGACGAGTGAGGTCGTCGACCACCTTGAGCAGCGGGTACGGGTTGACGGCGGGGCCGCCGTCGGGGTGGATCTCGAAGTGAAGGTGGGGCGCACCGCCGCGAGCGTTGCCGGTGTCGCCGACGTAGCCGATGATCGTGCCGGCATCCACGACCAAGCCGTCGACCATGCCCTCGGCGAAGCTGGTGAGGTGGGCGTAGTAGTAGTACGTGCCGCTCTGGCCCTTGACCCAGATCTTGACGCCGCCCAGCACATCGGTGCCCATCTTGGTGATGATCCCGCGCTCGGCGGCCAGGAGCGGGGTGCCGGCTGGGGCCATGATGTCGGTGCCCTGGTGAGCGTGCTCGTACTCGGAGCCCATCATGCGTGGGGCGCCGAACGTGTCGCCGAAGCTGTGCGGGTCGCCCACCGGGAACACGAAGCCGTGGATGGCGATCTCCGAGCCCGCCGCGAACACGGCGACGTTGAACAGGGCCGCCACGCTCGCCCGGCGGGCGTCCACCATCTGGGCCCTGGCCGTCTCGAGCTCGAGGCGCGCGTCGACGAGTCGTTCGGCGGTGCGCACGAGCTCGGCGTCGACCTCCGACTTGGCCTCGAGGTACTCGACCACGGCCTCCTGGTCGGCTGACAGCACCGAGTCGAGCAGCGCCTCCGCCACGGCCAGCTCGTTGGGGTCGTCCGTGGCGATGTAGCGCGTGAAGTCGTTCAGGCTTCCCCGCACGACGGCGTTGGCGGCACGAGCCTCGAACTGGCGGCGGGCCAGCTCGACGCGCCGGACCGCGGCGCGGTCGCTCGTGGCCAGCCCGGTGACCGACGCCTCGAGCTGGTCGAGCTCGGCCTCCAGAGCGACGACGCGCGCCTTGGTGAGCGAGTAGACGGACTCCAGCTCCAACGACTCCGCCTTGGCGACGCGCAGGTCCTGGCGGAAGATCTGCCCGGCCTGAGCGGCGTAGGCGCCGTCGCCTGGAGGGCTCGGCGGCACCGTGTCCTCCACGACCGGCACCGGCTCATCAGGCACGTCCTCGACGGCTCCGGGATCGTCGGGCGGCGGCTCGGTGGTGGTCGTGGTCTCGCCCACGGGGGGCACGGTGACGCCCGGGGATGTCGTGGCGGTGCTGCTCGTGGTCGATGACTCAGCGGGCGGCTCCTGCGCGGAGGCCGGGGCGCGGGTGGCGGCAGCCGACCCGATCAGCGCCGCCAGGAGCGCCACTGCGAGCGCGGCGCGGGGGCCCACGGCCAGGGAATGTCGTCGCACAGAGGAGATCTTCGGCACAGCACACCCACGACTGGAGGGTTCGCCCGGTCTGGGCCTGGTGGATGGTACGCGCCGATCCCGCTGTCGTGGGCATCGCCTCACCGCGAGAGCCGCGTGACACCGGCCGGGTCGATGGCCAGCCGCACTCGGGACCCGGCCCCCGGCGCGCCGCGATGAGGGACCCGGAGCTCGAGCGCCGACTCGGGCGCTGACTCGGGCGCGGCACCGCCATCGACCTGCACCGCCAGCGCCACCCGGTCACCCTGGAAGGTGCTGGTCAGCACGCGACCGGTGATGGCACCGGCCGGGTCGAGGGAGATGCTCGACCCCCGCACGAGCACGGTGGCCGGTCCGTCGGGGGCCGGCATGGGAACCGGCCCCCATGGGGTCTGGGCCACACCATCTCGCACCACGACGTCGGCCAGGTTGGCCAGGCCCAGCAGCTCAGCCACCCGCCGCGAGACCGGCTCGTCCCACACGGCGTCGGGCGGCCCGGCCTGGAGCACGACACCGGCGTCCATCACCACGATGCGATGCGCGAGGGCGAACGCCTCGTCTCGGTCGTGGGTCACGGCCACCACGGTCTGACCCTGGGCCCCAAACAGCGTGGCCAGCTCCGTCACCAAGCGCTGTCGGAGCGCCCGATCGAGCGACCCCAGCGGCTCGTCGAGCAACAGCACGCGCGGTCCCGGCGCCAGCGCCCGAGCCAGCGCCACCCGCTGCTGCTCGCCGCCGGAGAGCGTCTGGACGGCTCGCCGCCCGGTGCCGGGCAGCCCGACGAGCTCCAGCAGCTCGCCCACCCGCTGCCGCACCTCTGCGGGAGGTCGCCGCAGCATCCGCAGCCCGAAGCCCACGTTGCCGGCCACGTCGCGGTGCGGGAACAGGGCGTGATCCTGGAACATCAGGCCCACCCCACGCTCATGCGTCGGGATCGGTGCCAGGTCACGGCCGTCGAGCACGATGCGGCCCCCGTCGAGAGCCTGGAGCCCGGCCACCGCCCGCAAGAGGGTGGACTTCCCGGAGCCGCTCGGACCCAGGACGCACACCACCTCGCCCGCCGCCACCTTGACGGTCACGCCATCGAGCGCCCGCCGGTCGCCGAAGCGCACCGAGACGTCCTCCGCCAGCAGCCGGTCGTTCACAGCCATCCCCCACCGCGCCGGGCTGCGTCAGCCGGGCGGGCTCGGTCGACCAGCAGCACCGCAAGGGCCGTGATCACGAGCAGCACGACGCTGAGCGCGAACGCTTGGCCCACGTTCAGGGTGCCAGGCCGACCGAGGAGGCGATCGATGGCCACGGGCACGGTGGGCGTGTCGGCGCGCGCGATCACCGTGGTGGCCCCGAACTCACCCAGCGAGATGGCGAAGGCGAAGCCGGCGGCCACCAGCACCGCCCGCCGCACGAGCGGAAGGTCGATCTCGCGCCAGACCCGCGCCGGTGGCGCGCCGAGCACGGCGGCCGCCTCTCGCAGGCGGTCGTCGATCGAGCGCAGCACCGGGGTCATCGTGCGGACCACGAAGGGCAGGGCCACGACAGCCTGCGCGAGGGGGACGAGCCACGGGCTGGCGCGGAGGTCGACCGGACGATCGAGCGCGATGAGGAAGCCGAACCCCACCGTCACGGCGGATGTGCCGAGGGGCAGCAGCAAGGTGGCATCGACGGCCCGAGCGACCCGACCGCCGGGACGGGTGAGGGCCGTGGCGGCCAGGCCGCCGAGGGCCACCGCCACCACGGTGGCCACGCTGGCGTAGCGCAGCGAGTTGCTCACCGCCTCGATGGGCGCGACGAACAGACCCGTGGAGCGAGACCGGTCGGCCAGCGCCCGCCAGGCCCCGAGGCCGTGGCCGCCTCCTGCGCGCAGCGATCGCTCGACGAGGACCACCAGCGGCGCGACGAGGAGCAGGCCCAACAGGGCCAGGTTGGCGCTCAGCCACCATCGCTCGCCGCTGGTCGCCGGGCGGTGGCGGCGGCTCGGTGCCAGCGCCACCGCTGCCGTGCGGCGCCGTCGCTCGAGCCGGTCCTGCACGACCAGCAGGCTGGCGACGGCGACGAGCTGCAGCAGGGCCAGCACTGACGCCACCGGGAGGTCGAGCAGGTCGGCCGTCTGGCGGTAGATCTCCACCTCGAGCGTGACGTGCGCAGTGCCGCCCAGGATGCGGACCACCCCGAAGGACGTGAAGGTGAACAGGAACGTGATGGCCGTCGCGGTGGCGATGGCCGGCCGCAGCGCCGGGAGCGTCACCGTGCGCACGGCCCGCCATCGGGAGGCGCCGAGCACACGGGCCGCCTCCTCGGTGCGTGGGTCGAGCCCTTCCCAGAGGCCGCCGACGGTGCGCACGACGACAGCGTGGTTGAAGAAGGCGTGGGCGATGAGGATGGCCCAGATGGTTCCGTCGAGGTCGACCCCGAGCGGACCGTTGGGGCCGAGGAGGGCGAGGAAGGCAGCGCCCACCACCACGGTGGGGAGGACGAATGGCACCGTGATGAGCGCCTGCAGGGCCCGGCGGCCGCGGAACTCGTAGCGAGACAGCACGTGGGCGGCCGGCAGTGCCAGCGCGAGGGTGAGCGCGGTCGACGCCGCCGCCTGCCAGAAGGTGAACCAGGCCACCCCGCGTAGAGCCGGGTCGCTGATGACCTGCCCCACGCCGCTCAAGTCCCACCGGCCGTCGCCTCGTAGCCCCTCGCCCACGATGTTGGCCACGGGCCACACGAAGAACGTGACGAGAAAGGCCAGCGGCGCGGCGAGCAGCGCCGCCCGCGCCCGCGCCGTCACCGGACCACCGTGCTCACCGGACCACGAGGTCGGTCCAGGCGTCGATCCAGGCCTCGCGGTGCTCGTCGATGATCGCCGGGTCGAGCTGCGTCACCTCGTCAGGCGCCACCACGTGATCGACGAAGGCGGGCGGCAGCGGCGTGCCTCGGCGCACCGGGTACACGAACATCGACAGCGGGACGTCGGCCTGGAACTCCGCTGACAGCAAGAAGTCGATCAGCCGACCGGCCGCCTCCACGTGCTCGGTGCCGGCCAGGATGCCGGCCCCCTCGATCTGGCGATAGCAGCCGGCGGGGACGACGCCGGTGGGGGCCTCGGTGACCGGCGGGTCGGCGAAGACGACTTCGGCGGGCGGGCTCGAGGCGTAGGACACGACGAGCGGCCGTTCGCCCTCGCTGGCCCCGCCCCCGGAGAAGTCGCCGTAGTAGGCGTCTTCCCAGCCGTCGCTGACCTTCACACCGTTGGCTCGCAGCTGGCTCCACCAGGCCTGCCATCCGTCTTCGCCGAAGGCGTCGATCGTGGCGAGGAGGAACGCCAGCCCTGGCGACGAGGTGGCCGGGTTCTCGACCACCAGCAGATCGCGGTACTTGGGATCGACGAGCTCCTGTAGCGAGGCGGGCACCGCGAGACCGGCTGAGGCGAACCACGCCTTGTCGTAGTTGAGGCACACGTCCCCGTAGTCCACGGGTGTCACCCGATGCGTCGGATCGAGGAGGAGCTGTGGGTCGACGCTCACGAGCGCGGGCGACTCGTAGGGCACGAACAGGTCCTCGTCGAGGGCCCGCGTGAGGAAGGTGGAGTCGATCCCGAAGAGCACATCCGCCTGGGGGTTGCCGTTCGTGAGGATGGCCTGGTTCACGACGGTGCCGGCGTCGCCGCCCTGCAGCAGCTCGACGGTGATGCCGGTGTCCTCGGTGAAGGCAGCCAGCACGTCATCGCTGACAGCGAACGAGTCGTGGGTGAGCAGGCGCAAGGTCACGGGCTCGCCGGTGGACTCGGCGTTCTCGCCGTCCTGGGCATCGACTCGGCGGCTCGTGTCGCCACAGGCGCTCATGGCCACGAGGGCGACGACGAGCACGAACGTGGCGGCCTGTCGCCGGAACATGGAGGGGAGGGAGGGCATCGGGTGTCCTTCTATCGGGAGGCAGACGGAGACGAGGACGAGTGCTCGGGCCCGGGCTGGACCGCGAGCAGCACGCCCTCGCGCAGGCGCACGACGGCGTGGTCGGCGACCAGCTCGTTGCTCACGCCTCGGGTGGACGCGGCGGGCAGGTCCTCGTCGCTGAGGGGGTAGCGCAGCCCGGTGGTGGTGACGCCCCGGGCCGGACCGTTCACCGCCAGCAGGGTGAGCAGGTCGCCGGGAGCGCCGAGCAGCGTCGCGGTGCGCCGGACGACGCTGACGCGGGCGGCGCCCATCTGGGCCACCACCTCGACCGCAGCGAAGCGGGGGCTGGCCAGGAGCAGGACGTTGCCGAGCAGGTGGTCGAGACGGCCGCCGTTGCCCCCCAGCACGTGGATGCGGGCGGGGCGACGGGCCAGGGCGGCGTCGAGGGCCAGCTCGAGGTCGGTGGCGTCCTTGGTGCGAGGGTGACGCTCCACCAGCGCGCCGGCCGCCTCTGCGGCGCCCAGCGCGGCCGGGTCGACCGAGTCGAAGTCGCCGATGGCCAGATGGATCCGCAGGCCGAGGGCTTGGGCATGCTCCACGCCAGAGTCGGCCGCGATCACGACGGCATCCGCCGGGATGCGACCCAGCGCGGCCGCGTCGAGGGGATCGCCGCCCGTGACCACGATGATGGTGTTGCTCGCGCCTGGCGCTGCCATGTGCCGATTCCCTCCGCCGGCATTACCCGGTTCAGGTTCCTCGGGTCGGCGGCGTGGATGGCCACCCTCTCAGCCCGGCTACCCCGAGCTCCCCTTCGTGCGCTGTCGATCGTAGCGGCGTCACCACCGCATTACCGTCGGCGGCATGCAGCGCACCCTGTTCGATACCGACCACGAGCTGTTCCGCGACTCTGTCCGCGGCTTCATCGCCAAGGAGATGGTGCCCCACCACGAGGCGTGGGAGCGGGCCGGGATCGTCGATCGGGACCTGTTCCGCAAGGCAGGAGCGCAGGGGTTCCTGGGCATGGCCGTGCCCGAGGCCCTCGGGGGCGGTGGCGTCGACGACTTCCGCTACAACGTCGTGATCGCCGAGGAGATCCAACGGGCCGGCGTGAACGCGGCCGGGCTCGGCTGGACCCTGCACAACGACATCTGCTTGCCGTACTTCCTCAGCCTCTGCACCGAGGAGCAGCAGGCCCGCTGGCTGCCGCGCATCTGCTCGGGTGAGCTGATCACCGCCATCGCCATGACCGAGCCGGGCATCGGCTGGGACCTGGCGTCGATGACCACCAGCGCCATCCTCGACGGCGACCACTACGTGGTGAACGGCTCGAAGACCTTCATCACCAACGGCATCAACGCCGACCTGGTGATCACGGCCGTGAAGACCGACCCGACGGAGCGACACGCCGGCATGAGCCTGGTCGTGCTCGAGCGCGGGATGGACGGCTTCGACCGGGGCCGCAACCTCGAGAAGATCGGCATGCACGCCCAGGACACCGCCGAGCTCTTCTTCACCGACGTCCACGTGCCTGTGGCCAACCGGCTGGGCGACGAAGGCAGCGGCTTCCGATCGCTCGTCACCAAGCTCCCTCAGGAGCGGCTGTCGATCGGCGTGACAGCCGTGGCCGCCGCCCGTCAGGCGCTCGACGTCACCTTGGCCTACGTCAAGGAGCGCACGGCGTTCGGCGTGCCGATCGGGTCGTTCCAGAACAGTCGCTTCCGACTGGCCGAGATGGCCACCGAGATCGAGATCGCCCAGACCTTCGTGGATCGCTGCATCCTCGCCCTCAACGAGGGCCAGCTCACCGCCGAGGAGGCGGCCATGGCCAAGTGGTGGTGCACCGAGCTCACCAAGCGCGTCGTCGACACCTGCCTGCAGCTGCACGGCGGCTACGGCTACATGACCGAGTACCCCATCGCCCGGGCCTACGCCGACGCCCGCATCACCACCATCTACGGCGGCACCACCGAGATCATGAAGGAGATCATCGGCAAGTCGCTGGGCGTGTAGTCGCTACCAAGGACCTCGCCAATCGTGTCGCGATGCACCTGCGTGCCGCGTTGCACCTCAGATGTGGATTGCGACGCAAAGCTCGATCGCCACAGCCACCATCCGAGGCAAGCACCTGACCGGTCCCGCGCGGGGCGACTACTCGAAGAAGCCGTCGACGATGGAGCGGCCGATCGGACCGAGCACGTCGTCGAGCTGGCTCTCACGCCGACCGCGGGGGCCCTCCTCGTCTCGCACCCGCACGGGCTCGGCTCGCCCCAGGAGCACCTTGGCCGCCACCGCCAGCGCGATGAACCCAAAGGGCTTGATGGGCAGCGCGGCTTGATGGGGCGTGAACGACCACTGGTCGTCGAGCCAGAGCTCGTCCTCCACCTCGCTGCGATGGGCCGAG
>JBKJIL010000215.1:0-5924 GCA_046598435.1 Acidimicrobiales bacterium | reverse complement strand
GGGGGGGGGGGGGGGGGGGGGGGGGGGGGGGGGGGGGGGGGGGGGCGGCGCAGGCAGCGGGTCGATGGCGCCGATGCGATGGAGCACCGCCAGGTAGCGGACGATGAAGGTGGCCATGTTGCCCCGCAGCACCGCACCAGCGGGCCGGTAGTGGGTGGCGTCGACACCGGCGGCGATGCCCACGCTGGCGATGCCGTTGATGTTGTCCTCATGGATGTTGCCGTCGTCGTCCACGAAGTAGTCGTCCACGGTGGTGAAGCTCACGCCGTCGCTCAGGAACTCCTGCGCGTTGTTGATGAAGGTGGCCATCTGGGCCCGCGACACGATCAGTCTCGGGGCGAAGGTCGTGGAGGTGCGCCCGCTGATCACCCCGGCGGCTGCGAGGCGGTTGATGCTGTCCTCGTGCGGGCTGTCGTCGTCGTCGTCGAACTGGTCAGGCGCCGTGGCGGGCAGGGCCTGGAGCTCGATGACCTCGAGGTCGTTGGCCTTGTCGATCATGCGGGCGATGAAGCTGGCCATCTCGCCGCGCGTCACCGACGTGGCGGGCTCGAAGGTGGTGGCCGTGCGCCCCTTGGTGATGCCCGAGTAGGCCAGGCACTGGATCGTCCTGCGGTGGATGGTGGTGCTGATGTCGGTGAACCCGCCGAAGTCAGCGGGCACGTTGGCGCAGAAGGCCGAGGTGTCCTGGGCGGGCGGCGGCTCTGCAGAGGCCGCCACTGCGCCCACGGTGGCCGAGGCGACGGCTGCCGCCAACCCGGCCACTGCCCATCGCCCGATCCGGTGCTTGCTCGACTCGACGTGCATGGCAACGCCACTCCTCGCTGGGTTCCGAGTCGGACCCTAGCGTCAGGCCTCGGACTTCTTCGGCTTGGTGAAGCCGGTGATCAGCTCCACCAGCGAGCGGACGCCGAAGCCGGTGCCGCCCTTCACGATCTCGCCGTACACCTCCGAGGCGTCGGAGGGCCCTGCGATGTCGATGTGGGTCCAGGGGATGCCCTCGCCCACGAACTCCCGCAGGAACAGGGCGGCCGCCATGGCTCCACCCCAGCGGGTGCTGGTGATGTTCTTGAGGTCGGCGATCTCGCTCTCGAGCTTGGTGCGCAGGTAGGCCGGCATGGGCAGCGGCCAGGCGGGCTCGCCCACCGCGTCGGCGGCGGCCCGCACCTGGTCGAGCCATCCCCGGTGGTTGCCCATGAGGCCGGCGGTGCGCTCCCCGAGGGCGACCATGCACGCCCCGGTGAGGGTGGCCAGGTCGACGATGGCGTCGGGGGCCTCTTCGCTGGCCAGCGAGAGCGCGTCAGCGAGGATCAACCGGCCCTCGGCGTCGGTGTTGAGCACCTCGACCGTCTTGCCGTTGCGGATCGTGAGCACGTCGCCCACGCGGGTGGCATCGCCGCCGGTCATGTTGTCCGTGATGGGGACGAAGCCGAGCAGACGCACCTTGGCGCCGAGGGTGGCGACGGCCCGGAAGGCGCCGAGCACCGCGCCTGCCCCGCCCATGTCGCCCTTCATCCCGATCATGGCGTCGGACGGCTTGAGCGACAGGCCACCGGAGTCGAACGTGATGCCCTTTCCCACCAGGGCGATCGTCGCCTTGGGCTTCTCGGGCTCGTAGCGCAGGAGCAGGAACCGCGGCGCCTGGGTGGAGCCCCGGTTCACGCCGAGCACGCCACCGAGGCGCTGCTTGCGGATCTCCTTCTCGTCCCACACCGTCACCTCGAAGCCGGCCGACTCGCCTGCCTTGGTGGCCTGCTGCGCCAGCTTCGACGGGGTGAGCGAGCCGCCGGGCTCGTTGACGAGGTCGCGCACCCAGCACACGGACTCCGCCACCGCGACACCGCGCTCGATGGCGGTCTGCACCCGCTGGCCGCCGCCACCCACCACGACGACGCGCTGCAGGCTCGAGGGCTTCGGCTCTGACTTGAAGGCGACGTACTGGTAGCCCCCCAGCACGATGCCCTCGATGACGGCCTGGGCGGCCCGGGCGGCCGACTCGCCCTCGGCGAGATGGCCGAGGAGGTCGACGGCCAGCGAGGTCTGGTGCTTGGCGGCCCGGGCCAGCGCACCGGCCGCGAAGCGCAGCACGTCGGCGTTGACCTCGTCGGCCTTGCCGAGGCCCACCACGAACACGCTGCGGCCGTCGGTTCCGGGCAGCGCCCGTACATCGCCCTTCTTCGCTTCGAAGCCCTGGGCGGCGAGGAAGTCCCAGTCCGCGCCCTCCCCCTCCAGCCCGTCGGCCACCGCGCCGATGGCGATGGCGTCGACGTCGTCGGGTGCGTGGCGGGCGAGCTCGGCGGTGATGGGCACAGGACCTCCGAAGGGTCAGTGGGCTCGCGCCAGCAGCGGCTCGCCCTCGACCCAACGGGCCAGGGTCCACAGCACCGACGAGAGGCGGTTGAGGTAGGGGATGACGAACGAGTCGGGAGGGACGACCACCGCCGCGGCGCGCTCCGCGCGGCGCACCACCGTGCGAGCGACATCGAGCAGGGCGGAGCCGCGGTCCTCGCCGGGGACGACGAACTGGCGCGGCAGCTCGAAGCGACCGGCCAGGTCGTCGATGACCTGCTCGACCACGGCGACCATCTCCGCCGTCACCAACGAACCGCCCGGGATCAGCTTCGAGCGGTTGTCGTCGTCGGTGGCCAGCTCGGCCATGAGCACCCACAGATCGCGCTGGAGGGCGGTGAGGATGACGTCGATCTCGGACCCACCGGCGGTCTCGGCCCGGGCCACGCCGATGGCGGCCTGGGCCTCGTCCACCGCGCCGACGGCCTCGAAGCGGGGCGACGCCTTGGGGGCTCGACCGCCGTAGAGGAGACCGGTGGTGCCGTCGTCTCCCTTGCCGGTCCACAGCCTGGTCATCAGGGGCACCCTACCGGTGGCCCCTTCACCAGGTATCGATGTTCGGGCGCTTCTTGCCCACCCGCACCGACGGGACCGGAGCAGCCGAGAAGGTCGTGGCGATCCATCGCCGGGTGTCGGACGGATCGATCACGTCGTCGATCTCGAAGTGGCTGGCCGCGTTGAGGGCCTTGCCGTGCTCGTACATCCGGTCGACCATCTCGGTGAACGTGCGCTCGCGCTCGACGGGGTCGTCGATGGCGGCCAGCTCGTTGCGGAACCCGAGCCGCACGGCGCCCTCCAGGCCCATCCCGCCGACCTCACCCGACGGCCAGGCCACGCAGAACAAGGGGGCCTTGAAGCTGCCGCCGGCCATGGCCTGGGCACCCAGGCCGTAGCCCTTGCGCAGGATCACGGTGCCGAACGGGACGGTGAGGTTGGCCCCGGTGACGAAGAGCCGGCTGACGTGACGGACCAGCGCGGTGGCCTCGGCGTCGGGGCCCACCATCATCCCGGGGGTGTCGCAGAGGAACACGATGGGCACGTCGAAGGCGTCGCAGAGCTGCATGAAGCGGGCCGCCTTGTCGGCCCCGTCGGCGTCGATGGCGCCGGCCAGGTGCATCGGGTTGTTGGCGATGATCCCGATGGCGCGGCCCTCCACCCGGGCCAGGGCGGTGACCATTCCCAGTCCGAAGCCGCCCCGCAGCTCGAGCACGGATCCGACGTCGGCGACGGCGTCGATGGCGGCCCGGACGTCGTAGACGCGCAGCCGGTTCTCGGGGATCACGCGCCGAGCGAGGTCCGGGTCGGGCGCCGTCCAGTCGTCGCGGGACGGGCCGAAGTAGCCGAGGTACTGCTTGGCCACCACCACCGCCGCCGCTTCGTCGGGCACGGCCACGTCGACGACGCCGTTGGCGACCTGGACGGCGAGCGGACCGATGGCCTCGGGCTCGAAGGCGCCCAGTCCCCCGCCCTCGACCATGGCCGGCCCACCCATGCCGATGTTCGCGCCCTCGGTAGCGATCACCACGTCGCAGCAGCCCAGGATGGCGGCGTTGCCGGCGAAGCAGCGACCGCTGGCGATGCCGACGAGGGGCACGAGGCCCGACAGGCGCCCGAAGAGGTGGAAGGCGAGGCAGTCGAGGCCCGACACGCCGATGCCATCGGTGTCGCCGGGGCGGCCGCCGCCGCCCTCGGTGAAGAACACCACGGGCAGGCGCTGGCGCTCCGCCAGCTCGAAGAGGCGGTCCTTCTTGCGGTGGTTCTGCAGGCCCTGGGTGCCGGCCAGCACCGTGTAGTCGTAGGTCATGGCCACGACGGGACGGCCGTCGACCAACCCGGAGCCGCCGACGAGACCATCGCCAGGCGTGCGCTCGATCAGCTCGGCGACGGGCCGTCGGCGGCGCTGGGCGGCGATCACCACCGGGCCGTACTCCACCAGGCTGCCCGGATCGAGCAGGTCCTCGAGGTTCTCGCGGGCCGTTCGCTGGCCGGTGCGGCGCCGGCGCGCCACTGCCTCGGGGCGGGCCGCATCGAGGCCCACGTCGTGGCGCGCCCGCATCTCGGCCAGGTCGGCCCGCTCGTGGGCGGCACGGGGCTGGTCGAGCGCCGTGTCGTGGTCGACGTCATGAGGTGCCTGGCCGGGCTCGACGACGGCCAGCAGGTCGCCGACCTGCACCAGCGCGCCCTCGCTGACGTGGACGGCGATGACGGTGCCCGCCTCGGCCGCGTCCAGCGAGTGCTCCATCTTCATCGACTCGATGACCACCACCTCAGCGCCGCCGGACACCGCGCTCCCGACCGGCAGGGTGCGCACGATGGTGCCCTGGAGCGGCGAGCGGATCTCGAGCAAGGGGCGGTCGGTCATCGGGCGTTGTCTAGTCCCCCGACCATCGAGCTTGTGCCCTCAGCGCACTCTGGCTGTGGTCTACGGGCACACGCTCGGCGGTTTGGGCTTCGGGGCGACGAGGGCCCACCGGTAGCCTGGCTGCCACCATGGGCAGCAGCCGATACCTCGATCTCATCGCCGAGCGCGTCGTCGTCTACGACGGCGCCTTCGGCACCTACGTGCAGACGCTCGGCCTCGGGCCCGACGACTTCGGGGGCGAGGCGTTCGAGGGCTGCAACGAGCTGCTCGTCGTCACCCGGCCCGACGTCATCGCGGGCATGCACGACGCCTTCTTCCAGGTGGGCGTGGACATCGTCGAGACGGCCAGCTTCGGCTCCTTCGCCATCCCCCTGGGCGAGTACGACATCGCCGAACGGTCGCACGAGCTGAACCTGGCCGCCGCCCGCATCGCCCGCGAGGTGGCCGACGGCCACGGCGGCCTCGTGGCCGGGTCGATCGGACCGGGCACCAAGTTCGCGTCCCTCGGCCAGATCCGCTTCGCCGAGCTCCGCGACGCCTACGAGGCGCAGGCCAGCGCCCTCATCGAGGGCGGCGTCGACGTGCTGCTCATCGAGACGCAGTTCGACCTCCTCGGCGCCAAGGCGGCCATGATCGGCTGCCGGCGGGCCATGGCCACCGCTGGTCGCGCCGTGCCCATCCAGGTGCAGGTGACCATGGAGGTCACCGGCACGATGCTCCCCGGCACCGAGATCGGGGCCGCCCTGGCCGCCCTCGACGCCATGCGACCCGACGTCATCGGCGTCAACTGCGCCACCGGCCCGGCCGAGATGAGCGAGCACCTCCGCTACCTCGGTCAGCACGCCCGCATGCCCATCGCCTGCCTGCCCAACGCCGGCATGCCGTCCGTGGTCGACGGCGAGATGCACTACGACCTCACCCCGGCGCAGCTGGCGGAGTACCAGCGCCGCTTCGTCACCGAGTTCGGGGTGCAGGTCGTGGGCGGGTGCTGCGGCACCACCGTCGAGCACATCGGGGCCGTCGTCGAGGCCGTCCGCGGCCTCGAGCCGACCCGCCGCGCCCCGCAGCACGAGGACGGTGCCACCTCGATCTACAGCTTCACGCCCTTCGAGCAGGACCTCACCTACCTGTCCATCGGTGAGCGCACGAACGCCAACGGCTCCAAGAAGTTCCGGGAAGCGCTGCTCGACGGCGACTGGGACACCTGCGTGGCCAT
>JBKJIL010000228.1:0-5421 GCA_046598435.1 Acidimicrobiales bacterium | reverse complement strand
GGCCAAGGCGGGCGTGATGGCGCTCACCCGGTGCGCGGCCGTCGAGGCGGCGTCGCACGGCGTGCGCATCAACGCCGTCGCACCGTCGCTGGCCATGCACGCCTTCCTCGCCAAGGTCACCACCGACGAGCTGCTCGACGAGCTCACCCAGCGCGAGGCCTTCGGTCGCGCCGCCGAGCCATGGGAGATCGCCACCGTGATCGCGTTCCTGGCCAGCGACTACTCCACCTACATGACCGGCGAGGTCGTGTCCGTCTCGTCGCAGCACCCGTGATCAGCTTCGCGTCGCTCGACGACCTGCGCGCCGCGGCAGGCACGCATCTCGGCTGGACCGACTGGATCGAGATCACCCAAGACCGCGTCAACCTCTTCGCCGATGCCACCGGCGACCACCAGTG
Source organism: Acidimicrobiales bacterium (assembly GCA_046598435.1). GTDB lineage: Bacteria > Actinomycetota > Acidimicrobiia > Acidimicrobiales > VFJN01 > VFJN01. The sequence continues at coordinate 5,023 of JBKJIL010000228.1, read as the reverse complement.
GATCCACGTCGACGTGGAGCGAGCCACCGCCGAGAGCCCGTTCGGCGGGCCGATCGCCCATGGCTACCTCACCCTCGCGCTGTCGAACTTCTTCCTGCCGCAGCTCATCGCGGTGCCCGCCGCGTCGGCCGGCGTGAACTACGGCACTGGCAAGGTCCGCTTCCCGGCGCCCGTGCCCGTGGGCTCTCGCCTCCGCGGCGGCGCGGAGATCGCGGCGGTCGACGAGATCCCCGGCGGCCTGCAGACCACCATCACGATCACCATCCAGGTCGAGGGCCAGGACAAGCCCGCCTGCGTGATCGAGTCCCTCAGCCGCTGGCTGGCCTAGCCCCGCCCGGCATGTGTGCACGGATCGACAGCTCTCGTGCCGCGTCAGCCGCCGTAGGGGACGGTGATGATCTCGAGCATGTGGCCGTCGGGGTCGTGCCAGTACACGCCGCGGCCCCCGTCATGGTGGTTGATCTGGCCGGGCTCGTTGTTGTGCGGGTCGGCCCAGTAGGGCAGGTCGTGCTCTTGGATGCGGCCGAAGATCTCGTCGAACTCGGCCTCGGTGACGAGGAAGGCGTAGTGCTCGATGCCGATGTCCCACTCGGGGCCGGTCGTCATGAAGTCGAGTGAGACGCCGTTGTCGACCTCGACCACCATGAACGGCCCGAACGAGCGGGGCGGACCCACCCCCAGCATCTCTGACAGGAACGTCGCCGACGCCTCAGCGTCACGCGCGTGCACGATGGTGTGGTTGAGCTGAACAGCCATGTCGTTCAGTCTGCCCAAGATGACGGCTTCCGGGGTGGCCCAGCCGCTCGACGCCTACCATAGCGTGATCGAACTATCGCACTTCCGCTATGCTAGTGGGGTGCGAGGCAACCACCTGATCCGCGAAGCCCGCCGGCGGGCGGGACTGACCCAGACGGAGCTGGCCGCGCGCGTGGGCACCACGCAATCGGCCATCGCCCGTCTCGAGCGCGGGTACGGCCATCCGACGATGCAGCGGATCTCCGAGCTCGTCGAGGCATGCGGGCTCGAGCTCCAGGTCCGTCTGGTGCCCTCCGACGAGCACGACTGGTCGCTGGTGGCACGCAACGCCGCACTCGACGCCGACGAGCGCGTCGCCCGGGCCATGGCGGGCATCCGGTTGGCCGAGGAAGTCCGCCGAGCCGGCGAGCGCCACCGCGCGGAGTCTGCAGCGGCCACGCCGGCGGCGAGCTGAGTGGAGCCGGCCCCGAACCTCGAGCCCGAAACGATGCTGCGGGCCCTCGTCGAGCGTCGCGTCCAGTTCGTCGTGATCGGAGGGATCGCGTCCCTCTACCACGGGTCGGCACATGCCACCTTCGACCTCGACATCACACCCGAGCGATCCGACGAGAACCTCGCGCGCCTGTCGGAGGCGCTGCAAGACCTCGGAGCGCGGATCCGCGCTGAGGGCGTCGACGAGCCCCTCCCGTTCAACCACGACGCACACTCGCTCGGCGCAGCGGAGGTGTGGAACCTGCGAACGCCTCACGGCGACCTCGACATCAGCTTCGTTCCGACCGGCACGCACGGCTACGACGATCTGCACCGTGACTCGATCGACGCCACCGTTCTCGGGGTGCAGGTGGAGATCGCGTCGCTCGCCGATGTGGTGCGGTCGAAGGAAGCGGCCAACCGACCCAAGGACCAGCTCACGCTGCCGACCCTGCGCCGTCTGCTCGACGAGCAGTGACCGACCGCTCTGTCAGGTCGTGAGCAGCACCGCGCTGCCGTGGCCGAAGAGGCCCTGGTTCACCGTGAGGCCAGCGGTGGCCCCCTCAACCTGACGGCCCTCGGCCTGGCCGCGGAGCTGCCAGGTCACCTCACAGATCTGGGCGATGGCCTGCGCCGGCACCGCTTCACCGAAGCAGGCCAGGCCGCCGCTCGGGTTCACCGGGATGCGCCCGCCGATGGTGGTGTCGCCGTCGTTGAGGAGCTTCTCGGCCTCGCCAGGCTTGCAGAGCCCGATGTTCTCGTACCAGTCGAGCTCGAGGGCGGTGGACAGGTCGTACACCTCGGCCAGGCTCAGCTCGTCGGGGCCGATGCCGGCCTCCTCGTAGGCGCCCGCCGCGATCGAGTCGCGGAACGACAGCTCGGGCAGCGCCAGCGCGCTGGCGGAGTCGGTCGACACGTTGGGCATCTCGATCACGGTGTTGGGGAACCGTGGCGTGACCGTGGAGACGGCCCGGATCCGCACGGGCGACGACGAGCCGGCGTGCTGGCGGGCGTAGTCCATCGACGTGAGCACGACCGCGGCGGCGCCGTCGGAGGTGGCGCAGATCTCGAGCAGGCGCAACGGGTCGGCCACCATCGGCGAGGCCAGCACCTCCTCCAGGGTGACCTCCTTGCGGTAGCGGGCGCGCGGGTTGTGCAGACCGTGACGGGCGTTCTTCACCTTCACCTGGGCGAAGTCTGCGTCGGTGGCGCCGTAGAGGTCCATGCGTCGCCGGGCGTAGAGCGCGAAGTAGGTGGGGTTGGTGGCGCCGAGGAGACGGAACCGCAGCCAGTCGGGGTCGTCCCAGCGCTCCCCGGCCACTGGCGCCAGGAAGCCCTTGGGCGTGGTGTCGGCGCCGACGACGAGGGCGACGTCGCACAGCCCGGCCAGGATGCGCGAGCGGGCGGCATCGAGCGCGGTGACGCCTGAGGCGCAGGCGGCGTAGCAGGAGGCCACGCGCGCGCCGTTCCAGCCCAGGGCCTGGGTGATGGTCGACGCGGCGACGTAGCCGGGGTAGCCGTTGCGGACGGTCTCGCCGCCGGCCACGAACTGCACGTCGGCCCAGTCGACCCCGGCGTCGTCGAGGGCGGCGAGGGCGGCATCGACGCCGTACTCGTGGAACGGCCGGCCCCACTTGCCCCACTCGTGCATGCCCACGCCGAGCACGGCCACCGACTCGGGCGCGCTCATGCCTCACCTCCGGCGACGGGCTTCCAGCGGTAAACGAGGTGCTCGACCCCGTCGATCTCGTAGAGCGGCTCGACCACCAGCTCCACGCTGGCACCGACCGTGAGGTCCTCGACGCCGTAGCCCTTGGCCACCTGGCCCAGCACCACGAGCTGCTCGGCCTCGAGCTCCACGGCCGCCAGCGCGAACGGCTCGTAGGGGTCGGCGGCTGAGATGTAGGGCGGCGGCGGCTGGTACTGGGCATCGGTGTAGCTCCACACCTTGCCGACGCGCGCCAGCTCGATCTCGTCGAACTCCCGGCCCCGGCACGCAGGGTTGCGGCAGAAGCCGCTGGCCCGGGGGAAGAACACCGTGCCGCAGGTCGTGCAGCGCGTGCCCAGCAACCGGGGCTCCGCATCGGTGGTGAACCAGCCTTCGACGGCCGGCACCGCTGTGGTGGACATCGTGCGCCTCTCTCATACCTGACGCCCCGTCAGGTCTCCTGCCCAGTCTCGCACAGGCGTCGTTTTGCTACGAGTCGGCCCCATCTGGTGGGATGGGCGCGCTTCGAACGCCCCTGGGCCAAAGCCATGTTTTCGGCGGACAAAAGATCGATCTGGACGAGCTGGTGGACGACTCCCTCACGAAGTCTGAACGAGAGGCCCTCAAGGCCATCTACCGCCTCACGCGAGACGGTTCAGAGGCGCACACCGGCGCCCTCGCCGACGTGCTCGGCCTGTCCCCCGGCACCGTCACCACCACCGTGAAGCGCCTGGCCGACCGGGCCCTCGTCGATCACCGCCCCTACCAAGGCGTGACCTTCACGGCCATCGGCCAGCAGACCGCCATCGCCGCCATCCGACGGCACCGCATCGTCGAGCGCTTCCTGGCCGACATGCTCGGCTACGCCTGGAACCAGGCCGACAAGCTGGCCGTCGGGTTCGAGCACGAGCTGCCCGACGAGGTGCTCGAGCGGCTCTACGTGGCGCTGCATCGGCCCGAGACCTGCCCCCACGGCTTCCCGATCCCCTCCGCCGAGGACGCCGAGCTCCCCGCCACCCCCGCCCTCTACGACCTCGAGCCGAACGAGGTGGCTGAGGTGGCGCTGTCGGGATCGACCGACCCTGAGCTCGTCGCCTTCCTCGGCACCCTGGGCCTCGTGCCCGGCGTCGAGGTGGTCGTCGTCGAGAAGCACCCCTTCGACGGTCCGCTCGTCGTCACGGTCGACGGCCAGGACCGCACCCTGGGCGAGCGCGTCGCCCGTCAGATCTACGTCACCCGTCGGGGCCACCACAGCGGTGACCCCGTCATCCCAGCAACCAGCGGGCGCACCGACGCCCCCACGACCCAGAGGAAGCACGCATGATCAGCATCCTGGCCGCCGAGGGCGGCTACCAGGAGTTCGTACTCAAGGGCGGTGAGTTCGCCATCCTGGCCCTGTCGGGCCTCTCGGCGCTCCTCGCCCTTGCCGTCGGGCTCCTCCTCATGAAGGGCGTGCTGGCCCAAGACCAGGGCACCCCCAAGATGATCGAGATCGCCCTGGCGATCCAGGAAGGCGCAGCGGCCTACCTCAAGCGGCAGTTCCGCACGATCGGGGTGGTGCTCGTCCCGTTGGCCGTCGTGGTGTTCGTCACCTCGACCGAGGTGCTCAAGCCCAACGGCGAGGTGGCGCTGTCCTTCGGTGAGTCGGGCCTGTACCGCACGCTGGCCTTCGTGGCCGGCGGCGTGCTGTCCGGCCTCACCGGCTACATCGGCATGACGCTCGCCACGCGCGGCAACGTCCGCACCGCCGCCGCCGCCAAGCGCAACTCGCTGCCCGACGCCCTCAAGGTGGCCTTCCGCACCGGTGGTGTGGCGGGCATGTTCACCGTTGGCCTCGGCCTGCTCGGCGCCACGGTCATCATCTGGCTCTTCCAGAACACCAGCTCCGCCATCCTCGTCGGCTTCGGCTTCGGTGGCTCGCTGCTGGCGCTGTTCCTCCGAGTCGGCGGCGGCATCTTCACCAAGGCCGCTGACGTCGGCGCCGACCTCGTCGGCAAGGTCGAGGCCGGCATCCCCGAGGACGACCCCCGCAACCCGGCCACCATCGCCGACAACGTGGGCGACAACGTGGGCGACTGCGCCGGCATG
>JBKJIL010000225.1:0-14244 GCA_046598435.1 Acidimicrobiales bacterium | reverse complement strand
CGAAGGTGCCGTCGTCGTGCAGCAGGTGGAGCGTGAGACCGGTTCCACCGGCTTCAACGCCGCCACCGGCGAGTTCGAGGACCTCGTCAAGGCCGGCGTCATCGACCCGGCCAAGGTCACCCGTGCGGCACTGCAGAACGCAGCGTCGATCGCCGGCCTGCTCCTCACCACCGAGGTGCTCGTCACCGACGCCCCCGAGCCGGCTGGCGCCGGCGGCGGTGGCGGGATGCCTGGCGGCATGGGTGGCATGGGCGGCATGGGCGGCATGATGTAGCCAGGGCTTCTGCCCACAGCACTGCCCACGGCCGCCCTTCGGGGCGGCCGTGGCGCGTCACGGCCCTGCGTTCGAAGCGGCTGGTCAGCCGCCGCTGCCGGCGATCTCGGCGCCGATGGGCGGGGTGGGGTCGTCGACGAGATCGAGCCACCCCTCCGGCAGGTGGACGGGTCGGGGGCCGTTCGTGTGGCCTCGTGCCGCCCGGAGCGCGTTCTCCTTGATCTCGGCCGTGGGGTCCATCTGGGCGATCACCTCGTCGAGGTCGACCAGGGTGGCCACCAGGGCCGCTTCCTGCCGGAGACGCCCGCCGACCGGGTAGCCCGTGAGGTACCAGCTGGCGTGCTTGCGAAACGAGCGCATCCCGCCCACCTCGCCGCTCCACGCGACGAGGCGCTCGGCGTGGTGGCGCATCACGACGCTCACCTCCCCCAGCCGCGGTGGGCCCTGCACCGGGCGTCCGGCGAACGCGTCCACGAGATCCCGGAACAGCCACGGTCTGCCGAGGCACCCTCGGCCCACGACCACGCCGTCACAGCCGGTCTGCGCCATCATCTCGAGGGCGTCGTGGGCTTCCCAGATGTCCCCGTTGCCGAGCACCGGGATGCTGGTGACGTGGGCCTTGAGGGCGGCGATGGCCTCCCAGCGGGCCGTGCCGCTGTAGAGCTGCTCGGCCGTTCGGGCGTGCAGCGCAATGGCGGTCACGCCCTCGTCCTCCGCGATGCGCCCGGTGTCGAGGTAGGTGAGGATGCCGTCGTCGACGCCCATCCGGAACTTGATGGTGACGGGCACCGTGCCGGCCGCGGCCACGGCGGCCCGCACGATGTTGCGCAGCAGCACCCGTCGCACGGGCAGGGCTGAGCCGCCCCCCTTGCGCGTGACCTTCGGTACGGGGCAGCCGAAGTTCATGTCGACGTGGTCCACCCCCACCTCGCCCACGAGGTATCGCACGGCCTCGCCGAGGGTGCGGGGGTCAGTGCCGTAGAGCTGCACGGAGCGGGTGGTCTCGGCCTCGTCGAAGCGCAGCATGGCAAGCGTCTTGGCGTTGCGCTCCACCAGCGCGCGGGCGGTGATCATCTCCGAGACGTACAGGCCGGCGCCGAAGCGCGAGCACACGCCGCGGAAGGGGGCGTCGGTCACCCCCGCCATGGGTGCCAGCACCACCGGCGGGTTGACCTGGAGGCCGCCGATCTGCAGCCGCCCGGCGACGGCGACGCCGGCCGCGGTGCGGGTCATGGGGCCCACAGGTCCGTGATGCGGACGTCGAGCTCGGCCAGGAGGCGTCGCAGCAGCGGGAGCGAGATGCCGAGCACCGTGCCGTGGTCGCCTTCGATGCCCTCGACGAAGGGGGCTGCGTAGCCGTCGATGGTGAACCCGCCGGCCACCGCCAGCGGCTCGCCGGTGGCCAGGTAGGCGTCCATCTCGGCGGGGGTGGGCGTGCCGTAGCGCACGGTGGTGGTGGCCACCGCGCTGGCCTGTCGGCCGGTGACCGTGTCGATCACGCAGTGCCCCGAGTGCAGCACCGCGGAGCGACCGGCCACGGAGGCCCACCACACTCGGGCCTCGTCGACCGAGGTCGGCTTCCCACGGGTCACCCCATCGACGTCGAGCACGGTGTCGCACCCGACGACGAGGGCGTCGATCAGGCCGTGAGCGACGGCGGCCGCCTTGCGCTCGGCCAGGACGAGGGCGACCTCGTCGGTGGTGCCCGTGACGCCGTCCTCGTCGACGCCGCTGACGATCACCTCAGGCGCGAAGCCGGCTGCCCGCAGCACGCCGAGGCGAGCGGGGGAGGCGGAGGCGAGCACGAAGCGACGAGGCACCCCACCAGGGTGGCCGACGGGTGCCTCCCGTGTCAGGCGCGCTGGGACGGTGACGGGCTCAGCCGGGCCGGGGCTCGGTCAGGCGCTCCACCAGTGCCTCCACCGCCACGCCGAGCAGCGACCACTCATGACCCACGCCGTCACCGACGTCGGCGAGGTCGAAGGTGGGGTGCTCGAGGCCGATCATCGTCTGCATGGCGAAGCCCTCGCTGAGGGCGGCCAGCGAGTGGGACAGCGCGTCGATCCCGAACGGAGCTCGCATCCGCCGGCCGTAGCGGTCGAGGATGGCCTGGTAGAGGACCTCGAACGAGCGCATCGACTCGGCGTGGCGCTCCTGCGAGGCGTCAGCGAGCGCCGGCACGGCGCCGGTCAGCGTGCGCAACGACAGCGCGATGAGGAACGGATCAGTGGGGCTGTTGAGGTACATGTGCGCCACCGACCCCACCCGCAGCACCTCGGCCAGCGGCGCACCCCCTTCGACGGCTTGGTAGATCTGGTGCACGGTCGCCTTGATCGTGTCGGCGTCCCGGTAGCGGATGGCGGCGATGGCGAGGTCGCGGTGGAAGTCCTCCTGGCTCTCCCACACCCGATAGGCGGCACCGGTGGTCAGGTCGGCGTCCTTGGCCACGTCGCTGAGCCGGATGTGGGTCACGGCGACGAACAGGCCCCGATCGTGCAGCTGTCGCAGCCCCGTCTCGAGCAGCAGAGCTCGGGTCTCGTCGAGGGTGCGGCGCATGCGGATCGCTCCTGGTAGAGCCGACTCGGCACCGGCTCGGAGATAGAGAACTTATCTATCGTTGACCATGCGACATGACCATGGACACAGTGGCCCCACGCCGAGCGGGAACGACACTCCCACCGGCTCGACCGACCGACCAACCATGAGAAAGCAGCCCGTCATGTTCGCACGCCGTCTCATCGCAGCTTCCGTCGCCGCCACCGCCCTCGTCTCGCTGGCCCCCCTCTCCTCCGCTTCGGCGGCCAGCAAGCCCCTCTACGACACGATCGCCCCTGCGTGGGGCAAGGGTGCCATCAAGATCGTCCGCACCGGCTGGACGGTGAACGTCACCGGCACGCTCACCGACACCCGCAGCGACGGCGACTGCGTCTACGTAGAAGCCGTCCTTCAGGTCGACGACTGGGCTGACCCCGACGGCCGCACCCCCGATCACTGCTCGGGCAACGGCACCTCCACCGGCATCAACGTGTCGCTCACCCCGGGCAGCGGATCGAAGCTGGCGTCGATCCGGGTGCGGGTCTGCGCGGCCGACTCGTTCGCCGACAGCTGCCTCGAGCGCATCTACACCGTCCCGGTGGAGCAGGCCGTGCAGCCGCAGTACAAGCCGAACATCGACAGCTACATGAGCATGTCGATGGCCAGCTTCAAGCAGGCCCGCGCCGCCCACCCTGCGCCATACAACTGGACCGCCGACGGGTGCAGCACCTCACCGGACTACCCGTCGGGCTTCAACTTCAAGGACGCCTGCAACCGCCACGACTTCGGGTACCGCAACTACGGCAAGGGCTCCATCAAGGCATCGCCCTTCGACAGCACCCGCGCCGCAGTCGACTCCCGTCTCCGGACCGACCTGATGAACGAGTGCGCCAGGTACAGCGGCAGCACCCGCTCCGATTGCGAGGACCTCGCCAACACCTACTACGCCGGGGTCCGCATCGCCGGGGGCAAGGCCTTCTACGTGTCCTGAGCAGCCCATCCGATCCGACACCGTGCCGGCCCCTGGGGGCCGGCACGGTCGCGTCCGTGGGAGGTGGAGGAAGCCGGAGGCGCAGGGGGAGCCGATAGCCTGCGGCCATGGACAGACCCGCTCCCGATCCCACCAAGCTCCTCGCCGATTGGATGGAGTGGGAGAAGGGCGAGACGCCGCCCGGCAAGGTGATGAGCAACCTCAAGACCCACGGCCTGCGGGACCTGCTCGAGTCGTTGGTGGCGGTGCAGCACGCCGACGCCTCTGTCTGATCCCGTCGACGAGGATCCGCTCGAGGAAGCGGTCGCCGACCCGATCGACGGGCTCGACCCGCCGATGCTGTCGGCCCGTGAGGCGGCCCGGCGCGGCATGCCCGGTTGGCCCACCCCGGGCGAGGCGTTCCCACCTCCGCCGACGCCCGTGCCGGCCGGGCGGGGCGGCGACCAGATCATCCCGCGGCCCCTGGACACGCGGCTCGGACGGCCTGCGCCGTGGGCCCACCTGCCGGCGGAGCGCCGTCGACCGACCCTGGCCGATGTACGGCGGGCCCTGGCCGAGGCGGGGCCGGCGGAGCGCTCCGAGCGCGAGCTGCAGCCCGGCATCGATCGGGCGTCGGCTGTGCTGGCGCCGCTCTACGAGCACCAGGGCGAGCTGTTCGTCGTGCTCACGCGGCGTCCGTGGCACATGCGCTCGCACTCGGGCGAGGTGAGCTTCCCGGGCGGCCGTCGCGACGATGGCGACGCCGACCTCTGGGAGACGGCCCAGCGAGAGGCACGCGAGGAGATCGCCCTCGACACGACCGCGCTCGAGCAGATCGGCGAGCTCGACCACCTGGCCACCGTCACGAGCCGATCGTTCATCGTGCCCTACGTGGGCCAGCTGCCCGGGCGTCCCGCCACCACCGCCAACCCCGGCGAGGTGTCGGCGGTGCTCCACGTGCCCGTGGCGGAGCTGCTCGATCCCGCCATCTACCGCGAGGAGCGATGGGAGCTCCCCTGGGCCGAGGACCGGCCCATCTTCTTCTTCGAGCTGGTGGGCGACACCGTGTGGGGCGCCACCGGAGCCATGTTGCGCCAGCTCCTCGGCCTCATCACCGGCACGCTCGGCCGAGGCCAGCTCGAGCACCTGTAAGACCCGCGTGCTCCGTGCGTTCTCGGGCGGAAAGGTGGGCGCCAGGCCCAGAAGATCGCCCGAGAACGGAGATGCGGCAGGATGGCGGCCGTGACCGCTTCACCAGCCACCTTCGCCAACCGCGTGACCGAGCTGCTCGGTGTCGACATCCCCATCGTGCAGGCCCCGATGGGCTGGATCGCCCGCTCCCAGCTGGCCAGCGCCGTGTCCAACGCGGGGGCCATGGGCATCATCGAGACGTCGTCGGGCGAGCCCGACATCATCCGCGACGAGATCCGCAAGATGCGCGACCTCACCGACAAGCCCTTCGGGGTGAACATCGCCCAGGCCTTCGTGCGCGACCCCTCGATCGTCGAGTTCGTCGCCGAGCAGGGCGTGAAGTTCGTGACCACCTCCGCCGGCAGCCCCATGAAGTACACCCAGCCGCTCAAGGACGCCGGGCTCACGGTCTTCCACGTGGTGCCGAACCTCGTGGGCGCGCTGAAGGCGGTCGATGCCGGTGTCGACGGGCTCATCGTCGAGGGTGGCGAAGGCGGGGGCTTCAAGAGCCCCCGGCCGGTGTCGACGATGGTGCTGCTGCCGCTGGTGGTGTCCAAGGTCGACGTACCGGTCATCGCGGCCGGCGGCTTCCTCGACGGCCCGACGATGGCAGCGGCCCTGGCGCTGGGCGCCGAGGGCATCCAGCTCGGCACCCGCATGGTGTCGGCCACGGAGAGCCCGATCCACGACAACTGGAAGCAGGCGGTGCTCGATGCCGCCGAGACCGACACCGTCTTCCTCAACCAGCACACCAGCCCCGCGCTGCGGGCCCTGCGGACGGCCACGACCGACGCCCTCGAGTTCGACACGGAGACGAACGCCATGGGGCTGTTCGCCAACGCCATGGCGCTCTACTTCGGCGGCGACATGGACGCCGCGGTTGCGCTGTCGGGTCAGGTGGCCGGTCGCATCGACGAGGTGCGGCCCGTGGCCGACATCATCCGCGAGTGCGCCGCCGGCTGCCTGGCCACCTTGGCGGCCTTGGCGGCTCGGTACCCGCTGCCGGCCACCTGATCCCCGGGCTCAGCGAGCTGAGCCCGGCTTCTCCTTCTTCTCTCGCTTGGCGTCGCGCTTCTCCTTGAGCGACTTCCCGGCCTTCTTGCCGGCGGGCTTCTGTGGGGACTTGTCAGGCATCGGTGTCTCCTGGGTGGACTCGGAAGGGTGGACGGGTAGGTGGACGGGTTCATCCACCGCCGAGCAGCAGCGCTCGGCAAGGGGTGCAGACCCACCAGTCGCCTTGCGCGGTGGCGTGGGCCTCGGGGTCGCCGGGGAACCAGGCTCGACAGCGACCGCACTGTCGATCGGGGCGCTCGCCACCCTCGGGGGCGGCGGGGTGGTCGGACATGCTGGTGCCTCCGGGGGTGACTCAGCGGAGGCGTCGGGCCTGCATGCCGGAGGACCGGCCAAACGAGGCGTCCCTACCAAGGGTGGTGCGTGCCGTCAGCCTACTGGGACCCGGCGCCGCCGATCGCCACGGCGGGCGGGATCACCAGTAGTTCGGGGCTTCCTTGGTGATCGTGATGTCGTGGGGGTGGCTCTCGCGGAGGCCGGCGCCGGTGATTCGCACGAACCGGCCGCGCTCCTTGAGCTCGGCGACGGTGGCCGTGCCGCAGTAGCCCATGGCCTGTCGCAGCCCACCGACGAGCTGGTAGAGCACGTTGCCGAGCGGGCCCTTGTAGGCCACCCGGCCCTCGATGCCCTCGGGGACGAGCTTGTCGGTGTCGACGACGTCGCCTTGGAAGTACCGGTCCTTCGAGAACGATCGGGCCTTCATGGCCCCCATCGAGCCCATGCCCCGGTACTCCTTGTAGCGCTCACCCTGGTGGAGCACGACCTCGCCCGGTGACTCGTCGACGCCCGCCAGGAGCGACCCCAGCATCACGACGTCGGCTCCGGCGGCGAGGGCCTTGGGGATGTCGCCGGAGAGCTGGATGCCGCCGTCGGCGATCAGGGTGACGCCGTGGCGCTTGGCGGCCACGGCACAGTCGTAGATGGCGGTGAGCTGCGGTACGCCCACCCCGGCGACCACCCTGGTGGTGCAGATGGACCCCGGTCCGACGCCTACCTTCACGCCGTCCACGCCTGCCGCCACCATGGCGTCGACGGCGTCGGGGGTGACGATGTTGCCGCCGATGATCTCGATGTCGAAGGCGCCCTTGATGGCCTTCACCACATCGAGCACCCCTTGGGAGTGGCCGTGGGAGGTGTCGACCACCAGGAGGTCGACACCGGCGGCGACGAGGGCCTCGGCCCGCTCTACGGCGTCGGGGCCGACGCCGACCGCCGCGCCCACCCGGAGGCGCCCCTGCTCGTCCTGGGTGGCGTGGGGGTACTCGGTCTGCTTCTTGATGTCCTTCACCGTGATGAGCCCGCGGAGCAGGCCGGCGTCGTCCACGATGGGCAGCTTCTCGATGCGGTGCTGCCAGAGGATGTCCTTGGCCTGCTCGAGCGTGGTGCCCAGCGGTGCCGTGACGAGGGGCGCCGCCTTCATCACCCGCTCGATGGTCTGCCCGTGGTCCTCTACGAATCGCAGATCGCGGTTGGTGAGGATCCCAACGAGGATGCCGCCCGGGTCGGTGATCGGGATCCCCGAGATCTTGTAGCGGGCCATGAGCTCGAGTGCCGCGCTCACCGGAGCATCGGGGGGCAGGGTGACCGGGTCGGTGATCATCCCGCTCTGGCTGCGCTTGACTCGATCTACCTCGGCGACCTGGTCCTCCACGGACAGGTTGCGGTGCACGATCCCGATGCCGCCCTGGCGGGCCATGGCGATGGCCAGCGGCGCTTCCGTGACCGTGTCCATGGCAGCCGAGACGACGGGGATGGAGAGCTGGATGCGCGGGGTGAGCTGCGTCGCGGTGCTCACCTCGTGAGGGAGGACGTTGGACTCGGCCGGCAGCAGCAGCACGTCGTCGAACGTGAGCCCTTCCTTGGCGAACTTCGGCGGGAAGCCGGCGCCCTCGGGAGTGCCATCGCTCGTCGCCGCGCCGTCCGTGTCGCCGGGGAAGGGGCTGCGAGGGGTCTCCATGGAGAGAGTGTAGTAGGGCGGTTCTGTGATCATCGAAGCGCCCGTAGCCCGCCGGACGCGACCCGCCGGTAGCGTCGCCGCCGATGGTCCACCCTGACATCGATCCCGATCGCTTCGCCGTGCACCACCTCGCCGTGCGGGGCCAGCGGCAGGCCTACGTGCGGGAGGGCGTCGGTGGTGTGCCGCTGCTGCTCGTGCACGGCTGGCCGGAGACGAAGCGCGTCTGGTGGAAGGTCATCGAACCGCTGGCGGCGGCCGGGTTCGAGGTGATCGTGCCCGACCTACGTGGCTTCGGCGACAGCGAGCCGTCATCCGACGGCGTGGCCGACGTGCCCGCCCACAGCCGTGACCTCCACGCCCTAGTCACTGCTGGGCTGGGCCACGAGCGCGTGGTGCTGTGCGGCGGCGATCTCGGTGGCCCGGTGATCCAGGACATGGCGCTGCGCTTCCCCGAGCTGGTCGAGCGCCTCGTCTTGTTCAACTCCCCGCTGCCGTACGACGCCGCCGGCATGGCGGGCATGCGCACCCGGCCGGCCCGGGAGGCGGGCGACTACTTCGTGCGACAGGGCACCGACGCCGACGGGCTGGCGGCTGACCTGGCGACAGAGGCGCAGCGCCGCCGCTACATCGCCACCTTCTACACCTCGCGGTTCTGGGCCCATCCAGGCGCCTTCCTCGGCGACGCGCCTGCCCCGATGGGCCCGTTCGGAGGGGGCGACATCATCGACTTCCACACCGAGCCCTTCGGCGACGCGGCGCGCCTGCGGGCGTCGTTCCGGGGGTACGAGAGCGTGTTCGACCCGGCCTGGCAGAGCGAGCCGGCGTGCCTCGCCCGCAACGACGACGCGCGGGCGCTGCTGCTCTTCGGCCCGTCGGATCACGTGATCTACCCCGACTTCGACCAGATGGCCGCCGTCGTCTTCCCCGATCACGACGGCCCGCATCGCCTCGCCGACTGTGGGCACTTCGTGCCCTGGGAGGCGCCGCAGGAGCTCGTGGCTCACGTCACGCGCTTCTGCGCAGACCTGCTGCCGGGCGCCTGATCGGCCTTCTGGTCGGTCGCGCTGGCGGTGCACCAGTCCGTCAAGCGGTGATCAGCAGGCCGGAGGAGGGCCCCGCGGCATGCAGGGCGGCCAGCGCTCGCGCCAGCGCGTCCCGTCCGCCCACGGTGTCGATGCGCGCCCGCACCCCGATCACCTCACCGGGAAGGTCCGCACCCTTGACCAGCTCGACGAGCCGAGCCCACGCGCCGTCAGCGGCGCGCTCGTCGCCCCCGCGCAGCACCGCGACGAAGGCGTCCCCCTCTGGCGACTCGAACAGGAGGTCCTGTGTGCGCAGCGTGTGGCGCAGGAGCCGGGCCGGCCCGAGCCGGCAGTCGGTCAAGAGGGTCGGCCCGGCGTCGGCGGCGATCGCCTCGAGGCCCCGCACCGAGATGACGAGGAGCGTGTCGCCGTCGGCGCAGTCCCGGAGGCTGGCCGGGAGGTCGCGGGCCGAGGAGATGCCCGACGGCGAGCGCCACAGCGGGGGCGGCGGAGCGACCGGCCGGCTGGATCGCCGGCGCTCGTCACCCAGTGCCGCGGCGGGCTCGACACCGCCGCCGGCCCGATCCTCGAGGGCCACGCGCTCGAGGACCTCACCGAGTCGGACGAGGTTGGGCTTCTCGATGACCTCCCGGGCGCCCAGGCGGGCGAGCAGCTGCGGGTTGGCTGCGTAGGCCGTGAAGACGATGATCGTCGGGTGCGGGTCGAGGTCCTGCAGGGCTTGGAGGACCGGTTCGGCGGGGCCGTCCACGAGCAGCAGGTCGAGCAGGAGCACATCCACGCTGAAGCGCCGTACGATCTCGACGGCATCGGCGCCGCGGTCGGTCTCGGCCATCACCTGCAGGCCGGACGCCTCGCACAGCTCGGACAGCGTGGCGCGGAGCTTGGGGTCGTCCTCGCACACCACCACGGTCGCCATGCCCTGAGCGCCTCCCGTTGCCTCCCACCGAGCGTACCTGGAGCGATCTGGGCGATCCGCGCCATCCGCGGTTCGGGACCACGTGCGGCAGGGGGCTAGCATGACGCCTTCCTCATTCCGGGATGGAGGGTCCGCAGCCATGGCTGACGTGGAGATCGGCATCGGCAAGGCCGGACGCCGCGCCTACGGCTTCGACGACATCGCCATCGTCCCGAGTCGCCGCACTCGCGATCCAGAGGATGTCGACATCGCCTGGGAGATCGATGCGTTCCGCTTCGAGCTGCCGATCATGGCCTCGCCGGCCGACAGCGTGGTCTCGCCCACGACCGCGGCTGAGCTCGGGCGCTTGGGTGCGCTCGGGGTGCTCCACCTCGAGGGTCTATGGACCCGCTATGCCGACGCGGAGCCGATCCTGGAGGAGATCGCCGCCCTGCCGGCCGACAAGGCCACCGTCCGGATGCAGGAGGTCTATGCCCAGCCCGTGCAGCCCGATCTGGTCGAGCAGCGCATCCGAGATCTGAAGGCGGCGGGTCTCACCGCCGCTGTGGCCTGCACCCCTCAGCGCACGCTGGGCCTGGCGCCGCACATCCTGAAGGCCGAGCCCGATCTGCTGGTCATCCAGGGCACCGTCGTGTCGGCCGAGCACGTGTCCCGGCAGACCGAGCCGCTGAACCTCAAGGACTTCATCCGGCACTACGAGATCCCGGTGGTCGTGGGCGGATGCACGTCGTACCAGGCCGCACTGCACCTCATGCGCACCGGCGCCGCCGGCGTGCTCGTGGGCGCCGGCTCGGGGGCTGCTGGCACCACCCGATCCGTGCTCGGCGTGGGGATCCCGATGGCCACCGCCATCGCCGACGCCCGCGCCGCTCGGATGCGCCACCTCGACGAGACAGGCGTGTACGTCCACGTCATCGCCGACGGCGGCATGACCACCGGCGGCGACATCGCCAAGGCCGTCGTGTGCGGTGCCGATGCCGTGATGGTGGGTACGCCGTTGGCCGCCGCAGACGAGGCGCCGGGCCGCGGCTTCCACTGGGGCAGCACGGCGGTCCACGCCACGCTGCCGCGCGGGAACCGCGTGGTGGTCGAGTCGAGAGGCACGCTCGAGGAGATCCTCGTCGGGCCGGCGCGCGAGGCCGACGGGCAGCGCAACCTCCTCGGCGCCCTGCGCCGCTCGATGGCCCTGTGCGGCTACGAGACGCTGAAGGACTTCCAGAAGGCCGAGGTGGTGGCCCTCCGATGACGCACGGGCTCGTCGCTCCCGTCCTCGTCGTCGACTTCGGCGCCCAGTACGCCCAGCTCATCGCTCGTCGCGTGCGAGAGGCGCACGTCTACAGCGAGATCGTGCCGCACACGATGCCGGTCGAGGAGCTCCTGGCCAAGCGCCCGGCGGCCATCATCCTGTCGGGCGGGCCGTCGTCGGTGTACGCCGACGGTGCCCCGCAGGTCGACCCGTCGTTGTTCGAGGCCGGCGTGCCCACCTTTGGGATCTGCTACGGCTTCCAGGCCATGGCGGTGGCCCTCGGTGGCACCGTCGAGCGCACCGGGCTGGCCGAGTTCGGTCGCACCCCGCTGTCGGTGACGGCGCCCGACTCCACCCTGTTCCACGGTCTTCCCTCGACGCAGTCGGTGTGGATGAGCCACGGCGACTCGGTCTCGGTGGCCCCGGAGGGCTTTGCCGTGGCGGCCCGCTCCGCCGGTGCCGCGGTGGCCGCCTTCGAGGACCTCTCCCGTCGCATGGCAGGCGTGCAGTTCCATCCTGAGGTGCTGCACACCGAGCACGGCCAGGCGGTGCTGGAGCACTTCCTCTACGAGATCGCCGGTGCCCGCCCCACCTGGACCATGACCAACGTCATCGACGAGCAGGTGGCGGCCATCCAGGCCACCGTCGGCGACAAGCGAGTGCTCTGCGGTCTCTCCGGTGGCGTCGACTCGGCCGTGGCGGCGGCCCTGGTGCAGCGAGCCGTCGGCGATCGACTCACCTGCGTGTTCGTCGATCACGGTCTGCTCCGAGCCGACGAACCCGAGCAGGTCGAGCGCGACTTCGTCGCTGCCACTGGCGTGGCCCTGAAGGTCGTCAACGCTCAGGACCGGTTCTTGCAGGCTCTGGCGGGGGTGACCGACCCGGAGGAGAAGCGCAAGATCATCGGCCGGGAGTTCATCCGCGTGTTCGAAGCGGCCGCCCGCGAAGTGATCGAGGAGGCGGGCAGCCACGGCGAGACGGTCGACTTCCTCGTGCAGGGCACCCTCTACCCCGACGTCGTGGAGTCGGGTGGCGGCACGGGAACGGCCAACATCAAGAGCCACCACAACGTCGGCGGCCTCCCCGACGACCTCGAGTTCGCCCTCGTCGAGCCGCTGCGGGCCTTGTTCAAGGACGAGGTTCGCAAGGTCGGCCTGGAGCTCGGCCTGCCTGAGGCCATCGTCTGGCGCCAGCCCTTCCCCGGCCCAGGGCTGGGAATCCGCATCGTCGGCGAGGTCACCCAGGAGCGCCTCGACGTGCTGCGGGCGGCCGACGCCATCGCCCGCGAGGAGCTGTCCGAGGCCGGCCTCGATCGCGAGATCTGGCAGTGCCCGGTGGTGCTGCTGGCCGACGTGCGCTCGGTGGGCGTGCAGGGCGACGGCCGCACCTACGGACACCCTGTCGTGCTGCGACCGGTGTCGAGCGAGGACGCCATGACCGCCGACTGGACCCGCGTGCCCTACGAGGTGCTGGCCAAGATCTCCACCCGGATCACCAACGAGGTGCGCGAGATCAACCGGGTGGTGCTCGACGTCACGTCGAAGCCGCCCGGCACCATCGAGTGGGAGTGAGCGCGGGAGTGGGCTCCGACGACGGACGCAGCAACCTCGAGAAGCTCGACGACCTCCAGGCCGCTCACCCCTTCGCCTACAACCTGGTGGTCGGGTCGATCGTCGGCGTGGCGCTGCTGCTGCTCACCGTCCCGCCGGTCCTCGTGGCGGCCTACGCGGTCTCCTACGCCGCCCTGCGCTGGTTCCTGTGGCAACCCGGCCGCGTCCTACGCCGGCAGTACGACGCCCGGGCGCAGCGCTGGAAGGCCAAGCAGGCCGCCAAGCGCCGAAGCCGATGACATCCGCTCGGGGTCGAGAGGTCAGATGACCGTGCACCTCCGGGCTGCCGTGCTGCTCGTCGTCTCGCTGGTGATGCTCGGGTGCTCATCGGGCGAGGGCGACCCGACCGCCGGTCCCGGCGAGACCGGGGGCGGAACTGCGTCGAGCCTGGTGCCGTCGGCGGTGCCGGCCGTGCCCGCGGCATCACCGCAGGGAACCGGCACTGTGGTCGTCGGCGGCACCGCGAGCTTCTTCGAGGTGACCGAGTGCCGGCTCGAGCCCGACCCCTCCGAGCCGGAAGGGGCTCGAGCGCTCGTCAGCTTGGCGGGCGTCGGGACCACTGCGTCCGGTGTGGCCTTCACGATCGAGCTGCAGCGCTTCGCCACCGGAGCCGACGTCGTCACCTTCACCGACACCGTCACCTACGCCGACCCCGGCCGGATACTCCAGGCCCAGCGGATCGAGGTGAAGGGTCAGGTCACCGACCTACGAGACCCCAAGGCCACCAGCCCGCTGGTGCGCCCGAGGTCCGGTGGCGTGACGGCGGCCGGCCTGGCCAGCGCTCCCGGCGACGGTCCTGACGACGGGGGCATCATCGGCCTGGCCCTCGACGCCACCTGCTGAGCGGCCGCCCGCGTCTCTCTTGGGGCGAAGCGTTGGTCCCGATTGCTCAACGGGTGGTCAGCGAGTCCTCGCCACTGACCTGGTGGTGTTCGATGGCGCGGGCTCGGTGCAGGGCTTGGAGGGCCAATGTGACGACTTCGTCGTCAGTGAGCCCGACCCCCTGGGTGACCCGGGTGTCGAAGGCGGGTTGGCCCAATCGCTCGACCAACGTCCTGGCGGTCTCTTGCATCATTGCCGAGTCGGCGCCGTAGGGCACGGGACCGGTGCGGGGGCGATGTGTTGCGCCGTGGAGGGCGGCGGCGGCGTCGTTCAGGCCGAGGTCGGCTAGGACGCGAGTGAAGGTCCGCAAGGTGACCCACAGCGGCGACCAGGCTTCGACTTGTTGCCAGGATCGGATGGCCTGCTCGTAATAGTCGAGAGCCGGTTTGGTGTCGCCTTTTCGGGCTGTCGCTGCGGCCAGACTCACCACAGCGAGGTTGTTCAGAAAATCGCTGCCTGCCTGTTCCGCCAGTTCGATGGCGGTTCGGAGTTCGTGTTCATCCGCGGTGACTTCGCCGATTACGAAGCGAGCGAACGCTCGCGCGGATG
>JBKJIL010000154.1:0-4910 GCA_046598435.1 Acidimicrobiales bacterium | reverse complement strand
ACCGCTGACGGCGTCCTCGGCCTCGCATTCGCTGGTGGAGTCCTTCGGCCTGCGTCCTTGTCAGCGGCGCCCCTGACTCGCCGTCAACCACCGAACGTCACCTGACGCGGCACTAGTCGACGAGGGGGGTGCCGGAGCGGGTCTCGAGCACCAGGTGCCCGTCTCCGTCGACGGCCAAGGACGCCTCACCGCAGGCCAGCGCGCGGATGGGCTCGCCCACCACGTCGTTGCGCCAGCCGTCGGCCAGACGACCCCGGCCGTCCATCAGGAAGGTCTCGATGTCGGACCGCGTGGCGAGGATGGCCGCGTCGATGTCCAGCTCCCGGGCCCGTTGCGCCGCCCACGCGCTGACCAGCGAGGCCGCCGCCCGCCGGGACCGGTCCACGCCCTCGCTCGGCGGCACGTGCACGTCGTCGAGGTCGAGGTCCATGCCCTCCGCCACCACGCCGAGGAGCTCGCGCGCGGCGCTCCCCTTGCGCTTGCCCTCGTCGAGGCCACGCACGCGGCGCAGGTCGTCCTCCGTGCGCGGTGGCCGCTGCGCCATGGCCACGAGGGCCAGGTCGGCCAGCAGGAAGCGGACAGGGCGGTCGACGTCGGCCGCCTTGCGCTCGCGCCAGGCGGCCGTGGCCTGGGCCACTGCCGCCGCCCGACCCCGCAGCGAGCGGGCCTCCTTGATCTTCCACCACGCTCGCTCCGGCACGGGCGGCGATGCTGAGCGACTGCGGTTCACCTCGCACTCGTCGAGCGCCCACTGCAGGCGTCCGCGCGCCTCGAGCTTGGCGACCAGCCGGTCGTGCAGCTCGTGCAGGTGAGCTACGTCGGAGGCGGCGTACTCGACGGCGTCAGCGCCCAAGGGGCGGGCCAGCCAGTCGGTGAGGCGGTCGGCCTTCGGCAGCTTGATGCCCAGCTCGCCCAGCACCAGGGCCCCCAGGCCCACGCTGCTGTAGCCGACGAAGCCGGCCGCCACCTGAGTGTCGAACAGGCGTCGTGGGACGAGGCCGCACACCCGGTCGAGGATCTCGAGATCCTGGCTGGCGGCGTGCATCACGCAGAGGCCGGGGCCTTCGAGCACCCGCGCCAACGGCGCCACATCGACGGCCACGGGGTCGACCACCGCCACACCTCCCGGCCACGAGAGCTGCAGGAGGGCCAGACGGGCGTGGTAGGTGCGCTCGCGGTGGAACTCGGTGTCGAGGCCGTAGACATCGACCTCCGCCAGCCGCGTGACCAGCTCGGCGAACGCTGCCTCGTCTTCGACCCATTCGTGCACTAGCGGCCGGCCCCGCTCCCAGAATCGGTGGGAAGGCCGGCATCGATCCACGCGAGGGTGCCGCCGGCCACGTTGACGGCGTCGATGCCCTGGGTCCGGAAGTGCTCGACGGCCTTGGCACTACGACCACCGCGGGCGCAGATGACATAGACGGTGCCCGCGGTGGGGACCTCCTGGAGCCGGTCGCTCACCTCACCCAACGGGATGTGATGAGCGCCCGGCACGCGGGCTGTCTCGTACTCGTCGTGCTCACGCACGTCGATCAGGACAGCACCGTCCGCTCGCTGGTCGGCCAGCTCGGTCACGGAGATCTCGGGCACATCGCTCATGCACGAAGGCTACCCGTGTCCGGGAGGTCGTCCGGTCTGTCGGCGTCCGCGAGAGCGGCCGCCGCGATGTCCGTCACCTCGAACACGAGCAGGTCGGCCCCCGCCCGCTTGAGGCTGCGATGGCCGCCCTCGTAGGCCGCGGCCAGGGCTCGCACGGCGTCGGCCCGCCACGCCGCGTGCGTCCACTGCCGATGTCCGTCGGCCACGGGCACCGCGCTGACGGCACCGGGATGGGCCCAGAGGGCACCGAGCGTGGACTGCATGGCCGCCGCGCTGGGCTCGATCAGATCGCAGGACACCACCAGCACACTGGCCTCTCGGGCCTGCCGAAGGGCCGTGATGGTGGCCGGCAGGGGGCCGCCGCCGGGCCGCTCGTCGGCCCGAACATCGAGACCGAGCGCGCCGAGCGCCTCGGGGTCACCCCCCACGGCGAAGATCTCGGCGGCCCCCGCCTCGCGCAGGGCTGACGCCACCCGGACCGCCATGGCCTGGCCGCCCACCTCGAGCAGGGCCTTGTCGCTCCCCATCCGACGACTGGCTCCTCCACAGAGGATGGCGCCGCTGAAGGACGGCACAGGGAGGCCGCTACTCGGCCACGCCGCCGTAGGTCGCCGCCACGCCGCGCCCTGGCCCGTGGTGGGCGACGGCCTCGGCGAGGTCGGCGAGGAAGTCGTCGCAGACGTTGAGGTGGTACGGCGAGAGCATCAGGTGCAAACCACCCTGCTGGCGGTCGAGGTGCCACCCACGATCATCCATCACGTCGTTGACGGCGGACAGGTCGTGCTGGTCGGACGAGATCTCCATCACTCCCATCACCGGGTCACCGGTGATGCGCAGCCCGCCGATGGCCTCGATGCCGGCCCGGAACCGCCGGGTCGCGTCGCGCACCTGTGTGGCGAGGCGCAGGTACCCCGCCTCGCCGAGGTGGTTGATGGTGGCCCAGGCCGCCGCGATCGGCGCTCCCGGGCGGGTGCCCGCCGCGGTGGCCGAGCCGTAGAGGCCGCCGGGCCAGTCGTCGTACAGGAAGTACTGGTGGCGCAGCATGGCTGGCTCCTGGTGCATGAGCACGGACACGCCCTTGAAGCACCATCCGTACTTGTGGATGTCAGCCGAGAGCGACGTCACACCGGGGACGGACAGGTTCCAGGCGGGGACGGGCTCGCCCAGGCGCTCCCAGAACGGCAGGAGCCACCCGCCCACGCAGGCGTCGACGTGGCACAGCACGTCGCGCTCGGCGGCCAGCGCGGCCAGCTCCGGGATCGGGTCGACCACGCCGTACGGGTAGCACGGGGCTGACCCGACGAGCAGCGCCGACCGCTCGGTGAGCGCGTCGGCCGCGGTGCCCGGGTCGAGTCGTCCGTCAGCGGCGACGGGCACGAGGACGTGCTCGATGTCGAGGTAGTGGGCGGCCTTGGCGAAGGCCGGGTGGGCGGTCGATGCCGTGACCAGCTGCGGCTCGGCGATCCCTCGCGCGCTGCGGGCGTGCTCCCGTGCGACCTGGACAGCGAGGAAGATGCTCTCGGTGCCACCCGAGGTGAGCTTGCCCGTGGCCGTGGGTGCGCCGAAGAGATCGGCGGCCATGGCCACCACCTCTTGCTCCATCCGCAGCAGGCTGGGGAAGGCGAACGGGTTCAGGTAGTTCTCGTGGAGGTACTCCTCCGCCACGGCCTCCTGGAGCCGCTCCAGCTCAGGATCGGCCGGGTTGTAGACGAGGCTGAAGGTGCGGCCGTGGCGCCAATCGGCGTCACCGCCGCGGCCGGCGCGGATCTCGGCCAGGAGGTCGTCAGCGGGCCGGCCGTCGGAAGGGAACGCGAGCGGGTCCATGGCGAGCCCTAGGCCTCGGTGTCCCAGCCGGCGGGCGGCCACGTCGGGTCGAGCTGGCGGAGGAAGAGCGCGCACCGCTCGGCCTCGTCGGTCTCGCCGATCTGCGCGGCGCAGGCCTGCAGCCCAGCCAGGGCGCGGAGGAAGCCGCGGTTGTCCGCGTGGTCCCAGCGCACGTAGCCGCTACCTCGCCATCCGTTGGCTCGCAAGCGGTCGAGCCCGCGGTGGTATCCCACGCGGTACGCGGCGTAGCGCTCCATCACGTCGCGCCCACGGTCACCCAGCTCGGCCCAGCCGGCGAGGAAGCGGGGCCACTGGGCCACGGCTTGGGCGATGGCGGCCCGCTGCTGGTCAGCCGGCAGGGCCAGCGCGGCGGCCAGCGCCGCGCTGGCGTCGGCGGGCTCCGGATCGAGGACGGTCTCGGGAGGACCCGACGGAGTGAGGTGGACCTGGGACATGGGCGGAGAGGGTAACCGGGCGGCCTGCCCCGGCAGGGGTAGCGTGCGCGTGTGATCGCAGCCGCCCCGGCCTGGTTCGCCGAGAACGTCACCCAGATCGCCATCGGCACGCTGCTGGTGCTCACCCTGGTCGTGATCCGCCTGATCCAGAAGGTGGTGCTCCGAGCGACGCTCCTCGCGCTGATCGCCGCCGTGGCGCTGTTCGTGTACGTCAACCGCGCCCCCCTGGAGGCCTGCGCGAAGACGTGCGAGTGCGAGATCGCCGGTCGGCACCTCACCGTGCCGACCTGTGACACCGGCCTCGATCTCTAGGCCGACGCGGCGGCGAGCGCCCGACGAGCCAAGGCCGCCAGGTCCGCCGGATGGGACAGGTGCACGCCATGGCCGGCCCCCTCGACGATGGCCAGCTCCCCGAACGGTGCCAGTCGGGCCAGCTCCTCAGCCGTCTGGCGGTGGTGCGGCGACGACGCTGTCCCATGGGCGGCGAGGACGGGGACGCCCAGGGCGGTCGGGTCGTAGGGCGGGTTGGCCGCGTCGCGGATCGACCGGAGCTCGGCGACGAGCGCTGGGCCCTCGGCTCGGCGCTGCGCTCGTGTGCGCTCCGGCAGCGCCTCCCACCGCTCGTCCCCGACGATCCGTCGCATGAACCGCTCGGCTGCGTCGGCCGCTTGATCGGCGGCCGCCATGGCCGCGGAGCCGGCGGTGGCGGCGGGCCACCAGGTCGTCCAGGCCATGGGGGACTCGAAGGCCACCACCGAGCACACCATCTCGGGCGACCGCTCCGCCAGGGCCAGCGCGATGACCCCGCCGAAGCTGTGCCCCACCACCGCCGCCGGCCGGTCCCCCACCACCCCGGCCAGGTCGTCGACCTGGCGCTCGAAGCTCGATGACGGCCCGAGCGCCAGGGACCGGCCGTAGCCACGACGGTCGTAGCGCCACCTCGCCGACGTGCGAGTGCTGCGCTACGACCGTCGTGGCTACGGCCGGTCCCTGGCGCTCGGGCCGTCATCGAGCTTCGAGCGCCAGGTCGAC
>JBKJIL010000263.1:0-5205 GCA_046598435.1 Acidimicrobiales bacterium | reverse complement strand
CCGAACCTGTCCAGCTCTCGTAGGCGACGCCTGACCACGTCTGACGACAGCCGGGTCACGACGCTGGTGTCCAGCAGGTACGTCAGCGCCATGCCGCGGAGCGGTCGTCGATCTGTGCTCCGGCGAGGAGCTCGAGCGACGCATCAAGCGCCTGTTCCCGGTCGTCCGCCGCTCGTCGGAGCGCGACGTTCACCGTGTCCTTGATGGTCGACGTGCCGAGCTGCCTCCGCGCAGCAGCGAGCGCGTCATCGTCGACGTCAACCAGGCGCTTCGTCACGGACCGCAGTATATCTCGGGCTACCTCGGAGATATACGCTGTCACACCCACTGCGGATACTCGACGTCGTGGGCATGCACGACGACTCCGACTTCCGCACCGCCGTCAACCGGGTGATGTTCGCCATCGCCGCGGGGGAGACGAGCGCTACCTGGGACCTGCACACCCTGGCCCAGCCGGCGCTGGCCGGCACGGTCCGCCGTGAGGCCTCGCGGGTGGGCGTGCACCTCGACGTCGACGACGTGTTCGGCATCACCCTCGATGCTGCCATGGAGCTCAGCCGGCTGGCCCGCACGTGGAGCCCCGACGGCGCCCTGCCGTGGGTGTGGGCTCGTCTGCGGATCCATGCCCTCGTCCACGAGCACCTCGGCACCTTCACGAGGGAGCTCGACGAGGAGGCGCTCGAGGGGGTGGAGCCGGTCGTGCACGTGCGGATGGAGGAGCCGGTGGCCGCCCTGCGGAAGCTGGCGGAGGGCCATGAGGGGGCTCGGCAGCTCAGGGAGCGGCTGGACGCGCTCGTCTCGGCGCGGGACGCCGACATCTGGCTGTCGTTCCAGCTCGAGCGCGATGCCGGCAACCGCTCGCCGGCCGTCACCATCGCCGTCGACCACGACATGCAGCCCGCCGCCGTGCGCAAGGTGGTGGAACGGGTGTCGAAGCGCCTCGCCGCGTCGGCCTACATGGACGTGGCGGCCTGACGACAGGGGTGTCACACCGGCGGCGCACCGTCGACGTGGTGGTCAGGAGCGCACGTCGGCCCAACCGTGGTCGCCGGCCTCCGCCACCGAGAGGAACCGCCATGAACCCCAACAGCAACGCCAACCCGAGCCAGACGGCCGTGCGGCCGCACTTCCACGTGCTGCTCGACCGGTCGGGCTCCATGGAGTCGATGCGCTCCGATGTGATCGGTGGCTTCAACCACCTGATCGCCGAGCAGCAGGCCGACGGACCCGACGCCCGCATCACCCTCGTGCAGTTCGACTCGCACGACCCGCAGGAGGTCCTCATGGATGCCCGGCGCATCACCCGGGCCCGGCCGCTCACCGAGCGGACGTTCGTGCCTCGGGGCGGCACGCCGCTGCTCGATGCGACGGGCCGGCTGATCGCCCGGGCGTCGGTCCGACAGCAGGAGCGCAAGGTGCTGGGCAAGCGCCCGGAGGTCGTCACCTTCATCACGATCACCGACGGGCACGAGAACCAGAGCCGCGAGTACAGCCTGGCCGACATCAGGACCCTCGTGGCGGCGAAGGAGGCCGAGGGCTGGACCTTTGCCTTCCTCGGGGCTGGCCTCGATGCGTATGGCGAGGCCGGCGGCATGGGCTACGACGCCCGCTCCGTGCAGGCCTTCGCCCCTGACGGCGTCGGTGCGGCGGCCGCCTTCGCGACCACGAGCCGGGCCATGCTGCTGCGCCGGGGAAAGCTGCGCCGCGGCGAGGCGGTCGACGTCCGCGACTTCTACGAAGGCGACAAGGACGCCGAGGCCGACCGCCTGCGCCGCCACGGTCGGTGAGCGATCCCGACGCCACGGTCGGTCACACATCGGCCGTACCAGAGAGGTACGGCGAGACGATGAGGAGCAGCCTGGGATGAGCGACTTCGAGACCATCGACGTGGACCGCACGACCGCTCGGGACTGGATCCGGTTCCAGGCTGACCTCACGGTGCACCTCACGGAGATGGGGGAGGGCGACACCCTCGTCGTGAGCGTCGAGGCATCCGAAGAGGACCTGGGGCCCTACGTCCAGTTCCTCGCCGAGGGCGACGAGCTGCAGATGGAGGCGTCGAGCAACGAGTACCTCCACGAGCCGTACCGGCTGAGCGCGGCCGACGAGGCGGCGCTGGCCGAGCTGGGCTTCCAGCCGCCCACCCGCTCGGCGCAGGGTGGCGGCTCCGGTGAGGACGGCTCGGCCAACCACACCCTCGACCGGCTCCGCCGCCACGCCGACCAGCTCGCCGTCATCGCGGTCCGGGTGCTGCGCGACGTGTTCTCCGTGCCCCATCCCGTCTTCCTCGACTCCGAGGGCCACCTCGACCGGACGCCGCTCGTCGACTCGACCGATGCCGAACCCGCGATGCAGGCCGTCGTGCCCCGGGACCGGGACCAGCTCGTGGCGTTGGTCGACGAGGCGCTGGCGGCGGTGCTCGGCCATGAGCCCCACCACGACGATGACGGCGACGTCCCGGTCCGGCGCGATGGCTCGCTGATCTTCGTACGGGTCCACCCGCACGTGCCCACGGTCGAGCTGTTCACCTCCGTCGTGAGCGACATCACGGACCTCGAGCGGGCGGCCTTCGAGGTGGGTGTCCTCAACCGGGACTCGCAGTTCGTGCGCTACGTGCTGGTCGAGGACCGGGTGCTGGGCTACGTGGACGTCCCCGGGCTCCCCTTCGTGCCCCACCACCTCCGGGCCCTCCTCGCCACGATGTTCAAGGTGATCGGCGAGGTCGAAGCCGACCTGGCCGTGCGCGCCGCGGGCCGGCGGTGGCCCGATCCCTCGGACGACGACGACGACGACGAGCCGACGAGCTGACGATTGACGAGCTCGAGGATCTCCTCCCGGTGGGCGATGAACAGGAGCCGGGCACAGGGGCGCCGTTGGCGGAGGCGCCCGTAGTCGGCGGCGGTCAGGTGCGGGCGACGTCGATCTGCTCGAGCAGCCGCTCCTGGAACGGCGTCGTGCGCAGCTCGATCGGGCTGAGGATGACGAGGGGGCTGCCGTCTGTTCTGTTGTTGCGCCGCTGCTCTTCGTCGAACTGCGCGGTGTCGTAGTCGACGAAGTCGCCGGCCTCCCAGCAGTGCGGCAGCTACACCGCCGGCTACGAGGCTCACTTCATCCAGGCCCGCCTCTCGCGGGAGCAGCCGCCGATCGGTCGTGGCACCGCGACGGTCGACCCCGAGGGCTGGATCACGATCACGTTGCGCGGGCAGGACACGGTCCGCCGGTGGACCCATGACCCCGCCCGCCTCGTAGCGGTCCAAGCCCCCGGGACCGACTGTGGCGCACCGGTACCGGTTCACGTCGCCGCTGTGAATCTGGGCGAACGCGTCTCATGGCCGAGCTGGTTCGTCTGCGCCCGTCGAGGGGTAGGCGTACTGGCCCCGCTCGAGGAAGGGGATGGGTGGGGCCTCTCGCCACAGGGCGATCTCGGCGTCGAGGCCGTCGGGGTCCGAGAACGAGACGCTCCACACCATCCCGAAGTCGGTGATCATGCCGTCGCTGGCCCCCGCCTCGACCAGCCGGCGGCGCAGCTCGAGGAAGGCATCGAGGTCGGGCACGTTGATGGCCAGGTGGTCGAGGTGGCCGCGCTCGAACATCGTCCGGCTGGCGGTGGCGTGGGGGTTCCCGCTCGCCTCGAACGCGTGGAGCGCGCCGGCCCCGCCCAGATCGAGCAGGGCGTGGCGGGGCCCCGGTTCGTCGACGTGCCAAGCGTCGGGCACCTCCGCCTCGAACACGTTGACGTAGAAGTGCACGAGGCGGTCGAGGTCCTCCGTGAGGAGAGCGACGTGGTTGAGGCCGGCGGTCAGCATGGGATCACCTTCAATGGTCAGGGGGCCTGACCATCCTCTCGGTTGATCGCCACAAAGTCAAGCAACCTGACTAGTCTTGCTGCATGCCTGACGCCACACCCGACGAGTCGGGCGCACCTCTCCTGCGGCTGATGGCGCTGATCCAGCAGCAGATGTCTGGCGAGCTGATGCGGCGGCTGGCGGCGGCCGGCTTCACCGACACCCGGATGGCCCACAACGCGGTCTTCCCCCACGTCCCGCCCGAGGGCATCCGCCTCGTCGACCTCGCCGCGCGGGCCGGCATGACCAAGCAGGCCATGTCGGAGCTGGTGGACGATCTGGAGCGCCTGGGCTATCTGCGTCGCCGACCCGACCCGGACGACGGCCGGGCCAAGCTGATCGGGTTCACCAAACGAGGCTGGGCTTCGGTCGAGGTGGCGTTGCAGTCCTTTGCCGAGATCGAGGCAGAGCTGGCCGAGGACATCGGCCCCGGGCGCATGCGCCAGCTGCGCCGAACCCTGCTCGACCTCGTGGTGGCCACGTCGCCATGAGGCCCCAGGATCTCCGTGGCCGTGCGGCCGGCGCCCGGGACCGGCACCGCTACCGGTTCACCTCGCCCTCGCCCGGCGGCCGATGTGGAGGAGGGTGACGACGTGGCCGTCGAGCACCCGTCGGGCCCCCGCGCTCGATGCGCTCGTGGACAAGCTGACCGAATGCTACGGACCGCTCGACACCGCGGAGGACAAGGCGGCGATCGAGCGGTACGTGGAGCTGCTGTCGTGAGTCGCCTCGTGCTCGACAGCGAGGCCTTCAACGCGCTGGCCGGGCCTCCCAGCGACCGCGGCCGCGAGGTGCTCCGAGCACTCCGGGCCGCGCAGCAGACCAGCGCGGAGGTGATGGTGCCCACCGTCGTGCTCGCCGAGCTCTACCGGCCGGGCCGGATGGCGATGGTCCACGCGTGCCTCGCCCGCGATGACGTCGGCGTGGCGGTTCGCGACACAGATCAGCCGCTGGCCCGCTTGGTCGGCGGTGTGCTGAGCGCCTCCGATGCCGGCTCGGAGGACCTCGCCGATGCGCACGTCGTGGCGAGGGCGGTGGAGGGCGGCCGTGCGGTGGTGCTCGCCGGCGACCCGAGAGACATCGGGCGCCTCGCCGGCCCCTTCGCCTCGGTCGCCGTGATCTCCCTCCCTTGACCAGCCGCCGATCGTGCCGACGCGCGGGCATACAACGGATTGATTTGTACATACAATGAGGCCATGGCGATGAGCTACGTGATGAAGGTGTCCAGGAACGGCCAGGTCTCGATCCCCGCCGAGGCGCGGGCCCGATGGGGCGCCGAGCGCGTGGTGGTGGTCGACCTCGGGGATCGCGTGGTGCTGCGCCCGGTCACCCCTGGCGGGATCGATGCGCTCATCGGCAA
>JBKJIL010000139.1:0-9263 GCA_046598435.1 Acidimicrobiales bacterium | reverse complement strand
ACACGCCGACCGGACCGAGGCCGATCACCACCACCACGTCGCCGGGCGTGATGTCCGCTCGCTGCGCGCCGAGGTAGCCGGTAGGGAGGATGTCGGTGAGCAGCACCGCCTGCTCGTCGCTGATGCTCTCGGGGATGGCGAGCACGGAGGCGTCGGCGGCGGGGACGGCGACGGCCTCGGCCTGGCCACCGGGGAGCTCGAGCGAGGTGCCGAACACCCGGGTGCCGGCGTTGTGACAGACGACCACGTCGCCCGCTCGGCAGGCCGGGCACACGCCGCAGCCGATGACACCCGAGACGAGCACCCGATCGCCGGCTCGCACGGTGCGCACATCGGAGCCGACTGCCTCGACGGTGCCGATGAACTCGTGGCCGAGGTGGGCCCC
This sequence comes from Acidimicrobiales bacterium, assembly GCA_046598435.1. GTDB lineage: Bacteria > Actinomycetota > Acidimicrobiia > Acidimicrobiales > VFJN01 > VFJN01. The sequence goes on along the minus strand of JBKJIL010000139.1, from coordinate 8,878 downwards.
GGGCACCGTCATGGGCCCGTGGTAGAGGTGCAGGTCCGAGCCGCAGATGGCAGTGCGGTCGACCCGTAGCAGCAGCCCGTCGGGCGACGGCACCCCGGCATCGGGCACGTCCTCGACGACGATGTCCCGCTCTCCCCGCAACACCACAGCGCGCATGGCGGGTGACCCTAGCGGCGCGCCGACCGCTGGTCGGCCGACCGGCTCAGCAGGCGAGTGCGATGTCGGAGAGCCGGATCACCCGGTGTCGTCCGACGGTGTTCACGCACCAGTAGGTGTCCCAGCCGTGGTCCAGGAAGTCCGGCGAGATCGTGCCGACGACGACCGCGTGGGCCACCGTGTCCTCTACCAGGAGCTGTTCTCCATCGACCGTCACGCAGGTGCCGCAGAGCCCCCTGATCGGTTGTACCGCTGCCTCGTCCATCGCCCATCCCCCTCGTTCGTCGTGGCCCCCGTGCCTCGGCCCGTCCCCTCAGCCGGCGTCCGGTGCACTGGTGGCTCCAGATCATGATCGGCTCGCCGAGAGCGTTGCTGAAGGGCTTGACGCCCGGATATGCGCTGCGTTCAGGGCGAAATGCGCCAATCGACCGGTTCGCGGCCCCCCTCGATGAGGGCTTCGTTGGCGCGGGAGAACGGACGGCTGCCGAAGAACCCGTTGTGCGCCGACAGCGGCGACGGGTGGGCCGACTCGATGATGACGTGCCGGCTCGTGTCGATGAGCCCGCGCTTCTTGCGCGCCGACGCCCCCCACAGGACGAACACCACCCGCTCGGGCTTGGCCGACACGGCCCGCAGCACCGCGTCGGTGAAGGTCTCCCAGCCACGACCCTGGTGGGAGGCGGCCTGGTGGGCCCGCACCGTCAGGGTGGCGTTGAGGAGCAGCACGCCCTGCGCCGCCCAGGCGTCGAGGTTCCCGTGGCCCGGTGCCGGGATCTCGAGGTCGGTGGTCAGCTCGCGGTGGATGTTCCGCAGCGACGGCGGGACGGGCACGCCGTGTCGCACCGAGAAGCAGAGCCCGTGGGCCTGGCCGGGCCCGTGGTACGGGTCCTGGCCGAGGATCACGACCCTCACCTGCGCATGCGGGGTGCCGTGCAACGCCGCGAACACCTCGTCGTGCGGGGGGAACACGTCGTGGTGGGCTCGCTCTTCGGCCACGAAGTGCTGGAGCTCGTGCCAGTAGGGCTGCGCCAGCTCGTGGCGGAGCACGGGGTTCCAGTCGGTCTGCGGGGCCATGCCCGCCGACGGTAGCGGTGGCCCACCCGCACCCGGCCGATCCGGTAGGGTCGAACACGTGTTCCCTTCAGCCCGGCTGTCACACCCCGTTCCTAAGGTCGCTTGACATGGCACGGACCCGCACGATCTACCGCTGCAGCGAGTGCGGCGCCGCCGAGCCCAAGTGGGCCGGTCGGTGCCGCGCCTGTGAAGCGTGGAACTCCCTCGTCGAGGAGGTCGAGCGGCCCGTTGTGGCGGGCCGTGACGAGAGCCTCGGCGGGGGAGCGGGCACGCCGCTCCCGATCGCCGAGGTGGACATGGCGGCCTGGGCGCCGGCCGCCACCCATCTCGGTGAGCTGGATCGCGTGCTGCAGGGGGGCCTCGTGCCCGGTTCGGTCACCCTGCTCGGCGGGGAGCCCGGCATCGGCAAGTCCACGCTGCTGCTGCAGGCCCTGGCCGGTCTGGCCAAGGACGGCCACCGCTGCCTGTACGTCACGGCCGAGGAGTCCACCCAGCAGGTGCGCCGCCGGGCCGAGCGCCTCGGCGCCCTCCCGCCCAACCTCTGGCTGGTGGCCGACACGGCGCTGCCCAACCTGCTCGACCACCTCACCACCGTCGAGCCCGACGTCGTCGTGGTCGACTCCATCCAGACGGTCTACGACCCGGTGCTGTCGTCGGCGCCGGGGTCGGTGGCCCAGGTCCGCGAGTGCGCCCACCGCCTCGTGCGCGCCTCCAAGGACCGCTCCATCGCCACCGTGCTGGTGGGCCATGTCACGAAGGAAGGTGGCCTGGCGGGCCCGCGCGTCCTCGAGCACCTCGTCGACACGGTGCTCTCGTTCGAGGGCGAGCGCCACCACGCCCTGCGCCTCCTGCGGGCGGTCAAGCACCGCTTCGGGTCCACCGACGAGCTGGGGCTCTTCGCCATGACCGATGCCGGCCTCGAAGGCGTGCCCGACCCGTCCGCGCTCTTCCTCGCCGACCGGCGGCCGGGCACCGCGGGCTCGGTGGTGGCCCCCGTGCTCGACGGGCATCGGCCCCTTCTGGTGGAGGTGCAGGCGCTCGTCGCCCCGTCGCACCTGCCGGCGCCCCGTCGTTCCGCCCAGGGCCTCGACAGCGGCCGCCTGGCTCTCGTGGTCGCCGTCTTGCAGCAGCACGTCGGTGTCGGCTTCCGCGAGGCCGACATCCACACCGTGGTGGCCGGTGGCGTGAAGACCGTCGAACCAGGGGCGGACCTGGCGCTGGCGCTGGCGCTGGTGTCGGCGGTCACGGGCACAGCGGCCGCCGAGGATCTCGTGGCCTGCGGCGAGGTGGGGTTGGGCGGCGAGCTGCGCCAGGTGCACCAGACGGCCCGCCGGCTCACCGAGGCGGCGCGCCTCGGGTTCCGTCGAGCCGTCGTGCCCGCCAGTGCACTGGTCTCCGTGGCGGGGATGGAGGTGCTCGCTGCCACCACGTTGGCCGACGCCATCCGCCTGGCTCGGATCGGTGCCGGGCCCCGCTCAGTCGACGGTCGACGCGCGTCGTGACGGGCCGGTCGAGCCTCGGCCCGGCCACTACGCTCGATCCATGGCACCCCGCCGCAGCGCCGAGCTCCTCGCCGCGCTCAGCGTTGTCGCCCCGGGCTCTGCGCTGCGGTCCGGTCTCGACCGGGTGCTGCAGGCCAAGATGGGCGGCCTCATCGTGGTCGGCGATGGGCCCGACGTGCTGAACATCTGCTCCGGGGGCTTCCTGCTCGACGCCGCCTTCAGCCCGCAGCGGCTCTCGGAGCTGGCCAAGATGGACGGTGCCATCATCCTGGCTGGCGACGCCAGCCGGATCGCTCGGGCCAACGTCCACCTCGTGCCCAACCCCAACGTGCCGACCTCCGAGACCGGTACCCGGCACCGCACCGCGGAGCGGGTGGCCCGCTCGATCGACGTCCCGGTGATCTCCATCTCCGAGGACATGGCCATCGTGGCCGTGTACGCAGGCGACCAGAAGCACACCCTCGAACCGATCCCCCGCCTGCTCACCCGAGCCAACCAGGCGCTGCAGACCCTCGAGCGGTACAAGAACCGTCTCGACGAGGTCACCGCGTCGCTCTCCACCGTTGAGGTGGAGGATCTCGTGACCGTCCGTGACGTCGTCACCGTGCTGCAGCGCACCGAGATGGTGCGCCGGGTGTCGGAGGAGATCGAGATGGACATCATCGAGCTCGGCGTCGACGGCCGGCTCGTGCGCCTCCAGCTCGACGAGCTCATGGGTGGGGTGGAGGACGATCGTCGCCTGGTGCTGAAGGACTACTTCCACGAGGACGTGGGCTGGCACATCGACGAGGCGCTGGCCGCCCTGGCCGACCTCGGCACCGAGGACCTGCTCGACCTCAAGGCTGTCGGTGCCGCTCTCCACCTGCCGGACAAGCTGCTCGACCTCGACGAGGGGCTGCAGCCGCGTGGCTTCCGGCTCCTCGCCAAGATCCCCCGGCTCCCCGAGCAGATCATCGAGCGCATCGTGACCCGCTTCGGGAACCTGCAGAAGGTGATGCGGGCCACGATCGACGACCTCGACGACGTGGCGGGCGTCGGCGAGACCCGAGCCCGTGCCATCAAAGAGGGCCTGTCCCGTCTAGCTGAGACGAGCATCCTCGACCGCTACACCTGACCTGCGCCACGGGCCGGACCAGGTGGTAGCACCCCCGGACGTGGTGAGCCCTGCTCCCTTGTCGCGCGCGGCGCTCGTTGGTGTACTGCAGACGATGGGGAGGGATCGGTGACGGCAACGGCGCTGGCGGCGCGATCGGAGCTGCGTCGCCGACCCGCCACGCTGATCGGCCTGACCCTCATCGTCGCGTTGGTGACGGGGGTGGTCCTGGCAACCGTCGCGGGCGCCCGCCGCACCTCGACGGTCGTCGATCGATTTCTGGAGGCCACGGCGTCGCGGGACATCGGGGCGTTCGCCATCACGCTGGGGACGGGTCGCATGGTCGACGGCCCCGAGCTCATCGGGCGCATCGACCGCCGGATCGAGGCCTTGCCGGGCGTCACCGACGTCGGCACCTCGGTCGGCTACCCGACCGGGGCCAGTGACGAGTTCGACCTGGTGGTGGTGGCCAGCCCCGACGACTCCACGTATCGGACGATCGATCGGCCCCTGCTGCTCGAGGGGCGCATGCCGGCGCTCACCGCGCCGGACGACGAGGTGGCCATCAACGACGCCGCCGGGGCCCTGCTCGGCGTGGGCCTGGGCGATGTCATCCACGCGCCGACGTTCTCCCCCGACGACTGCGCCGGCCTTGCGAACGACGTGTTCCTCGGCTTCAACGGTCCGTCGCTCGCCCTCCGCGTCGTCGGACGGGTTCGGGTGGGGGACGACCTCCGTGGCGAATTGGCGACGTCAGGACCGATCGCCATCGCCAGCCCTCGCTTCATCGACCGCCACGGCGTCGACGTGTGCGCCACCGTGGCGGTCGCGGCGGCGCGGACGGTGCCCGGTGGCCCCACCGTCGGTGAGGTGCAGGCCATCGTCGACGAGGAGATGACCGGGCTCGAGAAGGGACTCGTCGCCACGGTCGAGGAGGACTTCGCGGGCACGGCCCGCTCTGGCGTCGTCTCGGTCACCGCCGTGCTCGTGCTGGTGGCCGCCGTGGCGGCCGCCGCCGGCCTCGTGGCAGTTGCGCAGGCGATCCGGCGGCAGTCGGTCGCCGGGGCCTCGACCAGCCAGGCGCTGCGATCGCTCGGGCTCTCGCAGCGGGAGCGAGCCCTGGTGGTGGCCACCCCCGCCATCGTGTCGGTCACCGTCGGCGTCGCCGTCGGCGTCGGAATGGCCTGGCTGCTGTCCCCGGCCTTTCCGCCCTCGCTGGCTCGCCCCCTCGAACCGACACCGGGCCGCCGCATCGATGGTCTCGTGCTCCTGGGCGGCTCGTGCCTCCTGGCGGCCGCTGGTGGCGCATGGTCGGTCGTCGCGGCGAGGCGAGCGGGGGCCAGCCCGCAGGCCAGCCCCCCGCCGCGACCCTCGCGCGCCGTCGCACTGGCCGCCCGGCTCGGTTGGCGCCCACCGTCGATGGTCGGGCTCCGACTGGCCTTCGAGTCCGGACCGGCGGCCACGCGGGTGCCGAGCCGCTCGGCCCAGACCGGCATCGCGGCGGGGGTGCTCGGCATGGTCGCGGTGCTCGTCGTGGCGTCCTCTACCGATGCCGCCATCGCCGATCCCATCCGCTACGGCTGGAGCTGGAGCGCAATGCCAGATGTCGAGGTCGACGACTCCGAGGCCCTCTTGGCGACGTTGGCATCCGAGCCGATGGTGTCGGCCGCGGCCCGCCTCGTAGGCGGAGCGGTGGAGGTGGAGGGGCAGCGCCTGCAGGGCCACGCCGTCGAGGACATGGTCGGCACCACCGCCCTGGTGATCGCCGAGGGCCGCAACCCGGCCGACGACGGGGAGATCGCGCTGGGTGGCGCGTCGCTGGGGGCGCTCGACGTGTCGATCGGGGACGTGGTGCGGGTCGAGGGCGACGACGGCGTCGAGCGACAGCTCACCGTCGTGGGCCGTGCTGTCCTCCCGATCGTGAACGACACCACCAATCCGGGCTCCGGCGCCGCGCTCACGGTGACGGCGCTGAACGACCTGACGCGAGGCGGCACCGAGGACAACCTCGTGGTGACCTACGCCCCCGGGGTCGACCCGCGTGCGGCCGAGCAGCGCCTCGGTGACGCGGGCCTCACGTACTCGGGCTACGCCAAGCCCCAGATCCCGGGCCGCCTCCTCAACCTGGACGAGGCGCGCGCCACCTTCGCGGCGCTGGCGGCCTTCCTCGCCCTGCTCGGCGTCGTCGGGCTGACGCACGCGCTGGCGGTGTCGGGCAGCCGCCGGCGCGTGGACTTCGCGGTGCTGCGAGCGATGGGCTTCGTGCGTCGGCAGGTGCGGCTCTCCGTCGGGTGGCAGGCGGTGGCCGTGGTCGCCATGGGCTGCGCCATCGGGGCGCCGCTCGGGTTCGTGACCGGCCGCCTGGTGTGGCGCACGGTCGTGGCCGACCTCCACATGGTGGAGGGGGTGTCCAGCCCGTTGTGGGCGGCGGCCGCCACGGTCGCCGCGGCGCTGCTCCTCGGAGCCGTCCTGGCCGTGGTGCCCGGCGTGCTGGCAGCAAAGCACCGTCCGGCCGAGCTCCTGCGCACCGAGTGAGGCACCCGCCCTCTCGCGGGCAGGGGCGCCGCTCAGCGGGCGCGGCGGGTGATCTGCTCGCGGTCGAGGATGGCGTAGCGGCGATCGGCCTGGTCGATCCAGCCGAGTCGGACGAAGCTGGCAATGGCCTTGTTGACCCGCTCGCGCGACGCCCCCACCATCCCAGCCAGCTCCTCCTGCGTGACGGGCAGGAGGAACTCGTCCTGGTCGCCAGCCAGCTCGAGCAGGCGCTTGGCCGTGCGGCCCGTGACATCGAGGAACACCGAGTCCGCCAGCGCTGAGTCCATGCTGCGCAGGCGACCGGCGAGGAGGGCCACGACGCCCCACAGGAGCGCCGGGTTCTCCTCGAACACCTCGCGCACCGGTGCGTAGGGGATCTCAGTGATCTGCGACGGCTCCAGCGCTCGCGCCTCGGCGGAGCGGCCGAGACCGTCGAGGAGGCCCATCTCGCCGAAGAGCTCCCCGCGCTCCATGAGCGCGAACACGGACTCCCGTCCGTCCACCGACTTGCTGGCGATGGCGATCCGTCCGTCCTCCACGACGTAGAGGTGATCGGGGGTCGCCCCCTCCTCGAACACGACGTCGCCCCGTCGGAGCTCGCGAGACACAGCCGTGGCCACCACCCGGGCGAGGGCGTCGTCACTCAGCTCCGCGAAGAGCTCGGTGCTTCGCAGCAGGTCGGTGTCGATCATCGGGCGCGCAGCCTAGACGGGCGGTGACGAGAGTCACGGCAGGTAACGTCGCCACCTGTGGATGGCGCTGTCTGGTCGATCGTCGTGGCCGGCGGCAGCGGAGCCCGGTTCGGCGAGCGCAAGCAGTACTTGCTCCTGGGGGCGCGGCGGGTCGTCGACTGGTCGCTGGACGCCGCAAGGCGCCACACCGACGGGGTGGTGCTGGTCGTGCCGGCCGATGCGGTGGATCTCGCCCAGGCCGGCGCCGATGTCGTGGTGGCCGGCGGCGCCACGCGTTCGGCGTCGGTGCGCGCCGGACTGGCGGCGGTGCCGGCCAGCGCCTCGGTGATCGTGGTGCACGATGCGGCCCGGCCCGTACCCGTTCCGGCGGTGTGGGATCGGGTGCTGGCCGCCGTGGCCGCAGGGGCCGACGCAGCCGTGCCGGCGGTGCCCGTGACGGACACGCTCCGCGAGGTGGGCGGTGCGACCGTGGACCGCTCCCGGTTCCTGGCCGTGCAGACGCCCCAGGCCTTTCGGGCGGCGGCCTTGCGGGCCGCCCACGCCAGCGCCGCCGACGGCACCGACGACGCATCGCTGGTCGAGGCCGGAGGTGGCAGGGTGGTGGTCGTGGACGGCGACCCCGAGAACATCAAGATCACCACTCCCGTGGATCTGGCGCTGGCGGAGCTCCTGTGTCGGTGAGGGTGGGCCAGGGCTTCGACATCCACCCCTACTCCGACGATCCCGATCGGGCCCTCGTGCTGGGCGGGGTGACCTTCGCAGGGGCCAGGGGCCTGGCCGGACACAGCGATGCCGATGTCATCGCACACGCCGTCACGGACGCCCTCCTCGGCGCCGCCGGTCTCGGCGACATCGGCCAGCACTTCCCGGACGACGACCCCTCGCTGGCCGGTGCGGACAGCATCGAGATGCTGCGACGGGCGGTCGTCGGTGTGCGTGCCGCGGGATGGGTGCCCGGCAACGTGGACTGCACGGTGGTGCTCGACGCGCCCAAGCTGGCCCCGCACCGCGAGGCGCTGCAGGCCCGGCTCTCCGAGGCGGTCGGCGCGCCGGTGACGGTGAAGGGCAAGCGCTCAGAGGGCCTCGGTGCTCTCGGACGAGGCGAAGGCATCGCGTGCTTCGCGGTGGCTGTCGTCTCGGCGACCGATCCTTCAGGAGGACTGCTGTGACCAAGCCCCGCAAGGCATCCGGACGCGCCTCGGCGCTGCCCAAGGCGCCGACGCGTCGGTCGGCCACGCCGGGTCGGGTCCCGCCGGGCGATCGGGGGCGGGCAGCACCGGGGGCGCCGACCGGCAAGGTCGGCGGTCGCGCCAAGGCAGGGGCGCCCAAGTCGGGCGCGAGCAAGGCGGGGGCAGGGCGCGGCGCCGGCGCCCGCGTGTCGGCCGGGGCCGGCCGCGGCTCGCAGACCTACGAGGCACGGGGCGCCTCCCGCCGCCGCAACGGCGTGGGCGGCGACCAGGTCGAGGGTCGCCAGGCCGTCCGCGAGCTGCTGATGGCGGGGCGGCGCAAGGTCCGTGAGATCTGGCTGCTGGGTGACGTCGAGCCGTCCGACATCTTGCAGGACATCCTCGAGCTGGCCGAGGCGGAGCGGGTGCCCGTGCGAGAGGTGTCGCGGCCGAAGTTCTACGCCGAGGCCCGCTGCGAGGCCCCGCAGGGGGTGCTGGCCAAGGCCGCCGAGGTGCCCGAGGTCCTCCTCGACGACCTGGCCACAGCCCGCCCGGGGGGGCCGGCCCCGTTCCTGATCGCCCTCGACGGCGTCACCGATCCCGGGAACCTGGGAGCCCTGCTCCGCTCGGCGGAGTGCTCCGGCGCCACGGGCGTGATCC
>JBKJIL010000199.1:0-11301 GCA_046598435.1 Acidimicrobiales bacterium | reverse complement strand
GTGGCGGGCTCGCCCCCCTCGTGGCCCGGCGGGTGCCAGCCCTCGGCGGGAGCGTGCCACCACGGCGCCACGTCGGCGCCGATGCGCATGCCGTCCACCAATCCCACCGCCGCACCGAGCGGGGCGCCACACCCGAGCAGGAACGTGTCGTCGCCCGCCCCGCGCCGGATGGCCTCGAACCCCGCTCGCACCCGCTGGGCGGGTGTGCGCGTCGGGTCGGCGTAGCCGCCGTGGAGCGACGGCGCGTAGGTGAAGTCCAGCTTGAGGTACGGATACCCCGCGTCGACGAGGGAGCGGGCCACCTCCTCGAGGTGCTCGAGCACGGCGGGGTTCGTGGTGTCGAGCGTGTGCACCGCGCCACCCCAGCCCTCGTTGACCATGCCGACGAGCGGCGAGCCGCTGGCCAGGTGCATGGCCAACCAGTCGGGGTGGGCGGCGGCGACATCGGAGTCGGGGCCGGCCAGGAACGGCGCGATCCACAGGCCCGGCACCCGGCCCTCCGCGGCGATGGCGGCGGCCAGGCCGTCGAGCGGGGTCGGGAAGTCGGCGTTGGTGCCCAGCCAGTCGCCGATGGCCGGCTGGAAGCCGTCGTCGAGCTGGAACACGTCGAAGGGCCAGTCGGCGGCCCGGGCCAGGTTCGAGCGGAGATCGGCTTCGGTCACGCGCCAGAAGTAGTGGTACCAGGAGCACCACCCCACCTGGTACGGCGCCGTCGCTCGCGCCGCGCTGGCCTCGCCGAGGGCGCCCGCCCAGCGCTCCAGCTCGGTCGACGGGTCGTGCTCGGCCTCGCCCAGCCACACCTCGTGGAGGTCGCGCCGTTCGCCGCTCTCGAGCACGGCACCGCCGAGGAAGGCCTCGATCCACACCTCGATGGCATCGCTGCCGTCGCGGGCCGGTCGCACCCGGAACGTGCCGTCGTGCTCGGCACCCCCGAGGAACCCGGCGACGACCACCCCACCGGTGTCGTCGCGCAGCGCCGTCACGAGCTCGCTGCGCAGCTCGTCGGCTTCGGCCCGGGCCCAGTCGGCGTGGTGCATGCCGATCGACAGAGAGCGCGCACCCTCGGTCCGACTGGGATCCTGGTCGACGCGGAACGTCGCCACCGCGGTCGGGGTCCACGACTGGTAGCCCTGACGCAGCACGCGCAGCGGCTCCACGACGTCGTCGAGTCGGGCGACCAGGGCCACCGCCTCCACGGCCACCATGGCGTCGGAGCTGTTCGTCACCGACCAGGCGATGCGGTCCTTCCCGGCCGACCACTCCACCTCGATCCCCTCGGGCTGAGCCGCCCGGACCTCCACCCGCACCACACGAAGCCGCATGGGCGGAGCGTACGGGTCAGGCGGCGAGCTCGGTGCCCAGGATGCTGACGAAGCTCACCATCTCACCGGGGTAGCCGCCCAGGTTGTGGGTCAGGGCGAGATGGCGGTCGGCGACGGTGGCGATCTGACGGTCGGCCGGTGCCTGGCCGCGCAGCTGGAGCCAGGCCTCGAACATCATGCGCAGGCCCGACGCGCCCACCGGGTGCCCGAAGCTCTTCAGCCCACCGTCGGGGTTCACGGGGAGATCGCCGGTGAGGTCGAAGGCTCCGGCCTCTACCTCCTTCCACGCCGCGCCGCGCGCGCAGAAGCCGAGGTCCTCCATCAGCACGAGCTCGGTGGGCGTGAAGCAGTCGTGCACCTCGGCCATGGCCAGCTCGCGGCGCGGGTCGGTGATGCCGGCCTGCGCGTAGGCGTCGGCGGCGCAGGCCGCGATCTCGGGGAAGGTGGTGTAGTCGTACGACGGGTCGGTGAGCCCGGAGCCGTTGCCGGCCACGAGGCTGAGCGCCTTCACGTAGAGGGGGCTGTCCGTGTAGCGGTGGGCGTCCTCGGCGCGGCACACGATGGCCGCCGCCGCGCCGTCGGCCACTCCGGCGCAGTCGAACACCGAGAGGCAGCCCGCCACGTCCGGCATGGCGAGGATCTGCTCGACCGACATCTCTCGACGGAACTGGGCCCGCGGGTTCCGCGCCCCGTTGTGGTGGTTCTTGGAGGCGATGCGGGCAAGGACGGCCTTGAGCTCGTCCATCGACACGCCGTAGCGATGCGCGTAGGCGGGGGCCACCATCGAGAACATGGCGGCGGCCGTGAGCGTGCGCTGGGTGCCGTCGCTGGGCACGGGGAAGGCGTTGAGCCCCTGGTAGCCGGAGTCCTTGACCTTCTCCACGCCGACGGCCATGGCGAGGTCGTAGGCGCCGGAGGCCACCGCGTAGGCCGCCTGGCGCAGCGCCTCCGAGCCGGTGGCGCACATGTTCTCGACGCGCGTGACGGGCTTGCCCTCGAGCTGCAGCGGCTTGGCGAGGAGCATCCCCGACATGCCGCCCTGGGCGGTGCCGAGCCAGTAGGCGTCGACGTCCTCCTTGGTGACGCCCGCCTCGGTGAAGGCCTCGCCGGTGGCGTCGAGCAGCAGGTCGTCGAGCCCCTTGTCCCAGTGCTCGGCGAAGCGCGTGCAGCCCATGCCGACGATGGCGACGCGGTCTTTGATGCCGTGGGATCCCATCAGCGCAACCTGGCCTTCCAGAAGTAGTTGTGGATCCCGTCAGCGCTGAACAGGCGTCGGAAGGTGAGCTCGACGCGAGCCCCGATGCGCACCTGCTCCACCTCGATGTCGGTCAGCTCCACGGGCAGCCGGCCGCCCCCGTCGAAGTCCACCACCGCGAACACCACCGGGGGGCTCGGCGAGTAGGCGAGGCGGTCGACCGTGAACGTGGCGACGGTGCCCACCGCGTCGGCCATGGGCACGACGATGTCGTCACCGGGCTGTGGTGGCAGGTGGACCTCACCGGTGTCGGCCACCGAAGCGACGAAGCCGAACTTCCACGCACCGGATCGAGCTGCGGCCGGGGCCGACGGGCGAGCGGGTTCCGGGCGGCGGGGCGGCTCGACGGGGAGCACGCCGCGCCAGCGCAGGAAGGTGCCGTAGGCGACGGCCGACCCCGCCCCGACCTGGTCGGCCAGGGAACGCGCCGGCTGCCAGGTGGCCACGGCATCGGTGGTGCGGCACAAGAGCACGTCGGCGCCGTCGGCCAGCACGACGAGGGCGATGACCTCGCCAGGCACCGCCGCCTCGAGGGCTGCCGTGAGGAGCAGGCCGGGTTCGGCGGCGCCGGCGTTGCCGATCGTGGCGGCCAGGTCGGGCACGCGCCGATCGCCGATGGCGAGGGCCTTGGCCAGGGCGGCGTTGGCGCGACTGTGGGGACCGGCGATGGCCACGCGATCCACCTGGTCGGCCTGGAGGCCGGCTGCCTTCAGGGCGTCGTCCCACGCCGCCTGGCCGAGGGGCACGTAGCGGGTCTCGCCGAAGCGCTCCTCCCACACCTTGGAACGGGTCTCGGTGGGCGAGCGCCAGCGATCGAGGAACTCCGCCGAGGCGCTGCCGCTGGCCAGGATCTCCGCGATGAGCGGGTGCGGCCCGTCGGCGTCACCGACGACGATCGCGGCGGCGGCATCACCGAAGGTCGCCTCGTCCGGGCCACCGGCCCAGCCGGTGCGCAGGTCCGCCGCCACCACGACGTGCGTGCCGACGCCACCCCGGGCGGCCTGGAGGGCACCGGCGGAGGAGCGAACGGAGCCGTTCACGTCATAGGCCGGTGCGTGGCCGGCCAGGCGGAGGGCGGCGTGGATGGCGGTGGCGTTGGTCTTGTCGGCGTAGGCGGGTGTGGTCGTGGCGAACCAGAGGCCATCGACTGGCGCGTCGGTCAGCGACCGAAGGGCGCTGCGAGCGGCCTCGACACCCATCGTCGTGGTGTCCTCGTCGTAGCCGGCCACGGCCCGGGTGCCCGTGCCGCCCCCGCCCCCGGCCACCGCCGCGATGGTGGTCCGGTCGAGGCGCCAGTGGGGCAGGTAGCCCGCTGCGGCGACGATCCCACGAGATGCCATCCCGGGAGCGTACGACCGAATCTGACGGGTCGTCACATTTGTCGCTACCGTCGCTCCGTGCGCCTCGGAGACACCGCCAACGCCCAAGCAGCCGCGTTCGGCAAGCCCCTCGACGGCATCCGCATCCTCGCCCTGGAGCAGATGCAGGCCCTCCCCTACGCCACCCAGCTCCTGGCCCGCCTGGGGGCCGAGGTGGTGAAGGTGGAGCACCCCAACGGCGGCGACCTGGGGCGCGGCTCACAGCCCGCCATGGTCGATCCCGACGGCCGCGACGTCGGAGCCACCTTCCTGCGCAACAACCTCAACAAGCGCAGCATCTGCGTCGACCTCAAGACCGGTGCCGGCCGCCAGCTGGTGCTCGATCTGGCCCCCCACTTCGATGTCGTGGCCGAGAACTCCAAGGCCGGCGCGATGGCCCGGCTGGGCCTGGGCTACGCCGACGTGGCCGCCGTGCACCCACAGGTGATCTACCTGTCGGTGTCCGGGTTCGGGAACTCTGCCAGCCCTGACGAGGCCCCGTCGCCCTACGACGCCTGGCCCGCCTTCGCTCCCATCGTGGAGGCCATGTCGGGCATCTACGAGTTCAAGCGCACGGGTGACGACCCGCCGCTCGTGGCGCCGGTGGGCGCGCTGGGCGACATCGGCAGCGGGCTCTTCGCGGTCATCGGCACGCTGGCCGCCCTGCGCCACCGCGACACCACCGGCCTCGGCCAGCACGTCGACATCGCCATGCTCGACGCCATGGTGGCCATGACCGACCTCGTCACCAGCTTCTGGTCGTTGGGCCTGCGCGACGGCGCTGTCGCCCCGCTCATCATGGACGGCTTTCGCGCCACCGACGGCTGGTTCATCGTGCAGGTCGGGCGCGAGCCCCAGTTCGCGATGCTGGCGGGGCTGGTCGGCCAACCGGGCTGGGTCGACGACCCCCGTCTCGCCACCCGGCAGGGTTGGGTGGCCCACCTCGACGACGTGATCCGGCCCGCCGTCGAGGCATGGGCGGCCGACAAGACCCGCCTCGAGGCCTGCGATGCGCTGTCGGCTGCCGGCATCGCGGCTGGCCCGTGCTTCCGCGACGAGGAGGTGGTGCACGACGCCCATGTCGCCGCCCGCAACATGCTCGTGGAGATGCCGCGCTCCGATGGCGTCGCCGACCCAGTGCTGATCCCCGGCAACCCGGTCAAGCTCACCAACGTGGCCGAGGGTCCCGAGACGCGGGTCCCCTGGCTCGGCGAGCACACCGACGCCGTCCTCACGGCCGAGCTCGGCCTGTCCGCAGCCCATCTGGCCCAGCTCCGAGCCGAGGGCGTCATCGCCTGAGGGCCCGGCCGTCCCGCGGCTCGTGTCACCGCATCGGGGTCATCGTCCCCGATCTGGTGACAGGCGCCGGTCCCGCTCAGTCCTTGGGGGCCTTCGGCGCTGGGCGCCAGAAGCCGGCCAGCAGCGCCACGGCACCGCCGCCGCCAGCCACTGCGGCGATGGCCAGGCCGGTGGCGCCGACGAGGTCGTCACTGAGGTCGAGGGCGTTGTCGAGCGACCACTCACCGGCACCGAGGACGGCGATGGCGAGGCCCGCGAAGGTCAGCGTCATCACGTACTCCCAGCCCTCACCAGGGCGGAAGATGAAGAACCCGTTGCCGCGATGGTTGGTGATCCACGCGACGAGCATCACGCCCACGATGGCGGCACCACCGAACGGGGTGAGCAGGCCGAGCGCGAGCAGCGTGCCGCCGCCGATCTCGGTGAGGCTGGCCAGCCACGCGTGCACGATCCCCGGCTTCATGCCGAGGCTGGCGAACCAGCGCGCCGTCCCGGCGATCTTGCCGCCCCCGAAGATGTGGTTGATGCCATGCGCCAGCATCACGGCGCCGAGGGCGCAGCGGAACACCAGCAGGGCCAGGTTGATCGAATCGACGTCGCTCATCGCCCGGGACGCTAGCGGGGGCAGGCGGCCCGGCCGAGCGGCCTACCATCCGCCGATGGCTCGATCTCGTGCGCGCACCGCGATCACCCTGGTCGGTCTCGTCACCGCCGCGACCGCGGGGATCCTCGCCGTCAAGGAGGCCCGCCGACGGGCCGACGCCACCGCCACCTCACCGATCGACACGTCCAGCCGAGCCCAACGCAGCGCCGCCATGGCCGGGATCGGCGCCAAGGCGGGTGGGGCCTACGCCGTCCACCGGGCTCGGCGGGCCTTCGCCTCGGCGGAGCGTCAGGTGTTCCTCGACCACCAGTTCGAGCTGAAGACGGCAGAGTCGATCACCGAGGCCCTCGGGAACATGAAGGGCGCCATGATGAAGCTCGGCCAGATGGCGAGCTACCTCGACCAGGGCATGCCTGAGCACGTGCGGGCGGCGTTGGCCGAGCTGCAGTCGAACGCTCCGCCGATGAGCGGCGAGCTGGCCGCCCAGGTGGTTGCCGAGGAGCTGGGCGACGCGCCCGAGCGGATCTTCGCCGAGTGGGACGCCGCACCGATCGCGTCGGCATCGATCGGGCAGGTGCACCGCGCCATCACCCACGACGGCCGCGCCGTGGCGGTGAAGGTGCAGTACCCGGGCGTCGGCGAGGCCATCCGGTCCGACCTCGACAACGCCGGCCTGCTCTTCGCGGCGGTCGGGATGCTGTTCCCTGGTCTCGAGCCCGAGCCGCTGGTCGCGGAGCTGCGCACCCGCCTCGTGGAGGAGCTCGACTACCGCCTCGAGGCCGACAACCAGCGCCTGTTCGCCGACTTCTACCGAGGACATCCCTTCATCCACGTGCCGACCGTCGTCGATGAGCTGTCCACCGAACGGGTGCTCACCACCGAGCTGGCCGACGGCGTGCGCTTCGAGGTGCTGGAGGGTTGGAGCCAGGAGGAGCGCGACCTCGCCGCGGAGTCGATCTTCCGCTTCGTGTTCGGCAGCCTGTACCGCCTCCACGCCTTCAACGGCGACCCCCACCCGGGGAACTACCTCTTTCGCCCGGGCGGACAGGTGACCTTCCTCGACTTCGGGCTGGTCAAGCGCTTCGCAACGTCGGAGATCAAGGTGCTCGAGCGGATGATCACGGCGATGGTGCTCGATCACGACATCCCGGAGTACCGGCGCACGATCGAGGAGATCGGCATGCTCCAGCCGGGCACGGCGTTCACCGACGACGAGGTGGAGGACTACTTCGGGCACTTCTACGACTTCGTGCTCCGTGACGAGGTGGCCACCATCACCCCGGAGTACGCGTCGGAGACCGTCCGCCGCTTCTTCGACACAGGCGGCCCCTACGGCCCGATCATGAAGGCCGCCAACGTTCCGGCCTCGTTCGTCATCATCCAGCGGATCAACCTCGGCCTGTACGCCATCTTCGGCCAGCTGCGGGCCACGGCCAACTGGCGCCGCATCTCCGAGGAGCTGTGGCCCTTCGTGAGCGGCCCACCCTCCACGGAGCTGGGGACGCAGGCCGCCGCGTGGATGGCTGACCACCCGGGATGATCGAGGTCATCGGGCTCGATGGCGACGACACGCTGTGGCACAGCGAGCAGCTCTTCGTCGACACCCAGTCGTCGTTCCGCGCCTTGCTGGCCCCCTACGTCGACCTCGACGACGCCACCCTCGATGCCCGGCTCGTCGAGGTGGAGCGACGCAACCTCCCGAGCTTCGGCTACGGCGTGAAGGCCTTCACCCTGTCGCTGGTGGAGACGGCCATCGAGGTGACCGACGGCGAGATCCCGAGCCACCGCCTGCAAGAGGTGCTGGAGCTCGGCCGGACCCTCCTCGACCATCCGGTGCAGCTCCTCGACGGCGTGCTCGACGCCGTCGATGCGCTCACCGACCGCTACCGCGTCATGGTCGTCACCAAGGGCGATCTCCTCCACCAGGAGTCGAAGGTGGCCCGCTCCGGTCTGGCCGAGCTGTTCTGGCGCGTCGAGATCGTCTCCGAGAAGGACGAGGCCACCTACCGGCGGGTGCTCGAGCGCGACCACATCGATCCATCCACCTTCGTCATGGTCGGCAACTCGGTGCGCAGCGACGTGCTCCCGGTGCTGGCCATCGGCGGGCGGGCGGTTCACGTGCCGTACCACGTCACCTGGGAGCTGGAGCTGGTCGATCCCGACCCCGAGCACCACCGGTTCCCCGTGCTGGGCTCGCTGGCCGAGCTCCCCCAGTGCATCGCCGCCATGGACGTCTGACGGTGCCCGAGCTCACCATCGCCTCCTACAACATCCACTGGGGGCGCGGGCCGAACCGGACCGGGAACCCGCCGTTCGATGTGGTGGCCGCGGCTCGTCGGCTCGATGCCGACGTGCTCGTGCTGCAGGAGTCGTGGGCCCCCGACGACGGTGTCTCCGACCACCAGCGCATCGCCGATGCCCTCGGGATGACGGTGGCCGCCGACGTGCGTCTGGCCCGCTCCGTCATCGACCCTGAGCCCCGCGTGGTGGGTCGCAGCCGCAAGGACACCGAGGCGAGCACCGGCGGCTGGCACCTCGTCGCCCTCTCCAGGTTCCCGGTCGTGTCCGCCCACGTGGAACCGCTGCCCCGCCTGCCCTTCGACCACGCCGACCGCGCCGTGGTGGCCTGCGGCGTCGAGGTGGACGGCTCCACGCTGCAGGTGCGCGGCACGCACCTCCCGCACCTCGAGTACGGGGCCCACCTGAGCACCCGCGGCCTGCGCCGCACGCTCCCGCCCAGCACCGTGCCGGCGGCCTTCATCGGCGACATGAACATGTGGAGCTGGACGATCGACCGCATGGTGCCGGGGGGATGGCGACGGGTGGTGCGCGGCAAGACGTGGCCGTCGCACCGGCCCCACAGCCAGATCGACCACCTGCTCGTCACCCCGTCGGTGACGTGCCTGTGGGACGAGGTCGGCCCAGACCTCGGCTCCGACCACCTCCCCATCCGGGCCCGGCTGCGGTGGACCTGATGACCGGCCCAGTGCTCTTCATCTGCACGGGCAACGCCGCCCGCTCGGTCATGGCGGGGGCCGCGCTGGCCGCCCACCTGCCGGACTGGCACGTGACGACAGCGGGCACGCTCGTCGTCGAGGGCCAGCCGATGAGCTGGCGCACGAAGGCGGCCCTGGACGGCGTGGGGCTGACGGTGCCACACCACCGCAGCCGCCAAGCGACGGAGACGGAACTGCGTCATGCTGCCCTGGTGGTGGCCCTCGCTCCTGAGCACGTGCACTGGGTACGGCGCACCGATCCGTCCGCGGCGGCCCACACCGCCACCCTCCGCCGCCTGGCGCGCGATCTGCCCGGTGGCATCGAGCCGCTGGCCGACCGCGTCAGTCGACTCGAGCTGGGGACGCTCGAGCTGGAGCCTTGGGAGGAGGTGATCGACCCGGGCGGCGGCGACGCCGAGGCCTTCGCGGCCTGCGCGCGGGAGGTCATCGAGCTCGTCGCCCAGCTCGCCTCACGCCTCGACCCAAGCCAGGAGCCCCGATGACCGAACGCCTCACCGCCGACCAGGCTGCGGCCCTGGTCCGTCCCGTGGACACCTTGGGGATGCCGCTCGGCCCCGGTCAACCACCCGACTTCCTCGATGCCCTGGGCCGGCGCACCGACTGGGAGGAGCTCCGCATCGGGGGCGCGCTCCTGACCGTGCTCACCGAGCTCTTCTCGCACCCCAACGTGCACTACCTGAGCGGCTTCTACGGACCCCTCGAGCGCCTGCTGCGCGACAGCGGCGCCAACATCGGGTTCGCGCCGGCCGACTTCCGTCGCTTCGAACCGATCCTCGACGCCGCCCCACCCCGGGTGATGACGACGGCCGCCGCCCTCCCTGACGCCGACGGCTGGTGCAGCCTGTCCCTCCACGCGGGGGCGTCCGTCCGCCAGATGCAGGCCGCCGGCGCCGACCCTGAGCGACTCCTCATCGTCGAGGTGAGCCCGCACTACCCCCGCACCTTCGGCCTGGGCGATCACCGCCACGCCCTCCACATCGACGAGATCGACGCCCTCGTCGAGAGCGAGCGCGAGCCGATCGTGTCGGCCGACCTGCCCCCCACCGACGTCGACCGGGCCATCGCGGAGCACGTGCGGTCCTTCGTGCCCGACGGCGCCACGCTGCAGACGGGGATCGGCGCGGTGCCGTCGACGGTGGCCGCCCTGCTCGCCGAGGGCGACGGCGGCGACTACGGCGTCCACTCGGAGATGTTCACGACCGGGCTGATGCACCTCCACCTGTCCGGCAAGGTCACCAACCACAAGGGTGTGTACGACGGCGTGTCGGTGGCGACGTTCGCAGCCGGCACCCGCGAGCTCTACGACTGGCTGCACGAGAACCGTGATGTCGCCTTCCTGCCCGTGGAGCTGGTGAACGCTCCCGAGGCCATCGCCCGCAACCGGGCCATGGTGACCATCAACGCCGCCCTCTGCGTCGACATCCACGGCCAGGTCATCGCCGACACGATCAACGGGGTGCAGTACTCCGGCATCGGCGGCCACGAGGACTTCGTGGCCGGCCCCGCCCTCGACCTCGAGGACCGGTCCCTGCTCTGCCTGCCCTCCACCATCACCGTCGGTGACGAGCTGCGATCGCGCATCGTGCCCTGGTTCGAGGCCGGTGCCGTCATCACGACGCCTCGCCACCAGGTGGACGTCATCGTCACGGAGTACGGCGCCGCTGAGCTCTCCGGCAAGACCGTGCACCAGCGAGGCGATGCGCTGGCCGCCGTCGCGCACCCGGCCTTCCGCGAAGGCCTGCGCGAGGCGGCGGAGCGGGCCAGCGGCGGCCGCTCGCCGTTCCCGACCTGACCCTCCCGACCGCGTCGCCTCGGCCGCTACGGTGACGCGCCATGTCCGACGCTCCCCCTGTGACCGAGCTGATCCGCACGACTGTCGATGGCGGCATCGCTCGCGTGACGATCGATCGCACCGACGCCGGAAACTCGCTCACGGCCAAGATGCGCGACCACCTCGCCGACACGTTCGACGACCTGTCAGCCACGCTGGGGGTGCGGGCCATCGTCCTCACGGGTGCCGGCGAGCGCCACTTCTGCACCGGCGCCGGCCTCGGCGGTGCCCAGAAGCCGGAGCCTCCGCGGCCCATCGACGCACCTGACCGGGTGCTGGGCGACGTGGCGCGCCTCATCCGTCGCGGGTGGCAACGGCTGGTGGCGTCGATCCTCGACTGCGAGAAGCCGGTCATCGCCGCCGTCAACGGCACCGCGGCGGGTGGCGGCGCCAACCTGGTGCTGGCCTGCGACCTCGTGGTGATGGCCGACACGGCGCGCCTCATCGAGATCTTCGTGAAGCGCGGCATCATCCCCGATGCCGGGGGCTGCTACCTCCTGCCGCGCATCGTCGGCCCGCAGCGCACCAAGGAGCTCATGTTCCTCGGCGACGAGCTCAGCGCGGCCGACTGCGAGCGCTGGGGCATCGCCAACCGTGTGGTCCCCGCCGCCGAGC
>JBKJIL010000074.1:0-16885 GCA_046598435.1 Acidimicrobiales bacterium | reverse complement strand
CTCCACCTGGCTGCATCTGCCGTGCAGGTGGAGGGCCTGCCGGTCACCGACGGGCTCCTCAAGCTGGGTGGCCTCGTCACGGACCCCTCGGGCGCCGACCTGGGCCTGCACGTGGCGCCGCTGCCCGCCGACCCCAACCTCGCCACCCTCTTCGGCGCCGTGTCCGCCCGCCAGCCGGTGCAGCTGCGGTACCGAGACGCCGAGCGCATGATCGACCCGTACCGGCTCGAGTTCCAGCGGGGCCGCTGGTACCTGACGGGCTACGACCACCTGCGCGACGAGGAGCGCAACTACCGCCTCGACCGGATCGAGGGGGCTGTTGCGCTGGCCGACGGCCCATCGTTCGACCCCCCGTCCACCACCGTGCCGGGGCGAGCGCTCGGCGCGTGGGAGCTCGGCGGCGAGGAGCCGGTGCGGGCCGTCGTGCGCATCGACGGCCCGCAGGCCCGCTGGGCCGTGCACCACGTGGGTCCCGATCATGTGCGCAGCGACGACGAAGACGGGGTGGTGGTGGAGCTCCCGGTCACCAACAGGGCCGCGCTGCGATCGTTCGTGCTGTCGTTCCTGGAGCACGCGGAGCTCGTCGACCCTCCTGAGCTCCGAGCCGAGCTGGTCGCCTGGTTGGAGGCGGTGTCGTGAGCGCGGAGACCTCGGGGGCCCGACTGCAGCGGCTCCTGGCGATGGTGCCATGGATCGCCTCGCATGACGGACCTCGCGTTGACGACGTGTGCGCCCGGTTCGGCGTCTCCCCGGCGCAGCTGGCTGCCGACCTCGAGGTCGTGTGGCTGGTCGGCCTTCCCCCGTACACCCCGGACGCGCTGATCGACGTCGTGCAGGAGGGCGACCGAGTGTGGATCCACTACGCCGACGTCTTCGCCGCGCCGCAGCGGCTCACCCCCGACCAGGCCGTCGGCCTGCTCACAGCCGGGGCATCGGTGCTGGCCCTGCCGGGCGCCGACCCGGACGGCGCCCTGGGTCGGGGCGTGGCCAAGCTGGCGGCCGTCTTGGGCGTGGATGCGGACCAGGTGCTGGACGTGGATCTCGGCGGTGCCCGGGTGGAGGTGCTCGAGGTGCTGCGCACCGCCGTGCGCGAGCAACGTCGCGTCCACCTCGACTACTACTCCTACGGACGCGACACCCGGACCGAGCGAGATGTCGACCCCTACCTCGTGCACGCCGAGGACGGCAGCCTCTACCTCCTCGCCTTCTGCTGGGAGGCCGGTGCCGAGCGACGGTTTCGCGTCGACCGGATCGCCTCAGCCAGCCTGCTGGAGGCGCGGTTCGAGGCCCCGGCGCTCGAGCGCTCTCCCGGCGTCTTCCAGCCTGATGCTGACGACCCGCGCGTGGTGCTGCGCCTCGCCCCCAGTGCCCGATGGGTGGCCGAGGCCTACCCCGTCGAGGCGGTCGTCGAGGCCGCTGACGGCAGCCTCGAGGTGAGGCTCGCCATCGCGGCCGAGCCCTGGCTCGCGCGCTTGCTGGTCAACCTCGGTCCCCAAGCCACCGTGGTCAGCGCGCCAGGGGCGCTGGAAGAGACCGGCGCCCGCGCCGCCGCCCGCATCCTGGCCCGCTACCGTTGACCCGGCCGTGACCGACACCACCGAGAACACCGACGACGCGGGGCTCGAACGCACCGCCGACCCCGAGGTGCCGTCCGACCCCTTCGACCCTTCCGACCCGCCCGACCGCTTCGTCCCGTCCGACGCGGGGCTCGAGCACGAGGACAAGCAGCACGAGCGCGTCCGGTCGCTCGTCGAGTGGGTTGCGGTGATCGTGGGTGCCCTCGTGGTCGCCTTGGTCGTGAAGACGTTCCTGTTCCAGGCCTTCTTCATCCCGTCCGGGTCGATGGAGCCCACCCTCGAGAAGGGTGACCGGGTCCTCGTCAACAAGCTCAGCTACGACGTCCACGACGTCCGTCGCGGTGATGTCGTCGTGTTCGAGCTGCCCCCCGACAAGGTGGGGGTCGACGGCATCAAGGACCTCATCAAGCGGGTGGTGGGCCTCCCCGGGGACGTGATCGAGACGCGCGACGGTGTCGTGTACATCAACGATCGCCAGCTCGAGGAGCCCTACCTGCCCGATGGCGTCATCACCGGCGATCCCACCAACGGCAACAACCCGAGCATCGCCCGCCAGACGGTGCCGGAGGGCACCGTGTTCGTGATGGGCGACAACCGCTCCAACTCCCACGACAGCCGCTACTCGGATCGGGGACCCATCCCCATCGACAGCATCGTCGGTCGGGCGTTCGTCCTGGTGTGGCCCCCCGGCGAGATCAGCGCGCTCTGACCCCCTAGGGCTGGCGAGCCCGGGCGAGGGCGTCGACCATCCGGTCCACGTGGTCGCTGTAGACGGCATCGATGCCGGCATCGAGGAGCCCGTCGAGGATGCGATCGTGCTGTGCATCCCATCCGAAGCACAGCACGCCGAATCGGTGGAACAGGGCCGCCAGGCCGCCTGTCCACTCGCTGTGATGGAGGTTCACCGCGTCCACCCCTGCGTCGGCCAGCTGGGCTGCCCGTCGCTCGGGGCCATCGGGCATGCGTCCGAGGAACGTCGAGTCGACCAACCGCACGTCGGGGGCGCGCTCACGCCACTCGGCCACCTGCGCCCAGCGGTGGTGGCACAGCCAGAGCTGCTCCACGGCTCCCGCGGTGGCGGCCACCTCGAGCACGCGGTCGAAGGCGGCGCTGTCCTTCACGTCGAGCGACAGCGGCAGCTCCGTGCCCACCTCGCCGTACAGATCAGCGAGCGTCGGGATGTGGGCGGGCAGCTCGTCGCGACGACACTCAGCGATGGGGCGCTTGCGCAGGCCGCTGCGCACGACGCCGTCGTGGTCGAGGACCGCTTCACCGTCGCTGGTGAGCCACACGTCGCTCTCGAGCCCCGTTGCTCCGAGGCGCACGGCCAGGTTGAAGGCCTCGATCGTGTTCTCCGGCGCATGGGCCCGGGCGCCTCGATGCGCGAAGCCGATCGGGGGGACCCGCAGGGACGGAAGCCGGGTGGGCACGACGGCTCATTGTGGCAGATCCGGCTCAAGGCCCAAGCCAGACGGGCCGACATTGATGACAGGACGACGCACTCGGGAGGGTGAGTGATCATGGCGACAGTCATCAAGGCGAGCTGCCAAGACTGTGGGGACGTGGAGCTGGCCGTCCAGGACCTGTGCGTACGCATCTGTGCCGAAGACGAGCAGAGCAGCTACGTGTTCCGGTGCCCGGCCTGCCAGATGTCGGTGGCCAAGCCGGCCGAGCAGCGCATCGTCGACCTCTTGGTGGCATCTGGGGTGCCGTTGGTCGAGTGGCGTCTCCCGGCCGAGCTGTACGAGGCCCACGAGGGTGATCCGATCGACCACGACGACCTCATCGACTTCCACGACCTCCTGTGCCGAGAGGGCTGGTTCGACGCCCTGGTGGCCCTGAGCACGCACCACTGAGCGGCGGCTACGGTGCCCGGCATGTCGCTTCTCTGGGCCGTCCCCCCCGTGTCGGTGGCCGTTGCGCTGGTGATCATGCTGGTGCAGCTGCGCTCGATGGCTGAGGCGACTGCCGACCTCGCCGTCCAGCTGCATCGACTCGACGAGGTGCGCCTGGCAGTGGCCGAGGTGCGGGCCGAGTCGGCCCAGACGCGCCAGGCGCTGCGCAGCCTGCGATCTCACTGATCTCCGCCACCGGTACACTTCCGGGATGTTCAACATCGGCGGTGGCGAGTTCCTGGTCATCGCCCTCATCGCCCTGATCGTCCTCGGGCCCCAGCGGCTGCCGGAGGCAGCCCGCCAGGTGGGCAAGGTGATGGGCGATCTCCGCCGTCTCTCCGCAGGGTTCCAGAGCGAGCTGCAGGGAGCGCTCGACCCCAAGGAGAAGGCCGCGCCGGCCACCGCCCGGGACGTCCTGGCCGCGGCGGCCACCGACCCGGGGATCGACGCGGGGGCCGACGTGGGGGCCGACGTGGGGGCCGACGCGGTCACCGAGCCTCGTTCCGCGCCACGCCGACCGGCTCGGCGAGAACCGCTGCAGGCTCGACCCGTCCCGAAGGCGCCTCGGTCCCGTACCAAGGGTCCATGAGCGCCGCGACGATCACCATGCAGAGCGATGACGCCCGAATGTCGTTGATCGAGCATCTCACCGAGCTGCGAGATCGACTCATCAAGATCGCCATCGCGGTGGTGATCGGCATGGTCATCTCGTTCCTGCTCTACCCGCAGATCTTCGACATCCTCCTGGCGCCCTACAAGGAGATCGCCAACAACGGGAACTCCATCGGGGGCGGCAAGCTGCTCATCCTCGATCCGCTCGAGGGCTTCGGGGTGCGCATGCGCCTGGCCGCCTACGGCGGCATCGGCCTGGCCATGCCCGTGATCCTGTGGCAGGTGTGGCAGTTCGTCACCCCCGGCCTCTATGCCCACGAGCGGCGCTACGCCGTCCCCTTCGTGGTCAGCGCGCTGCTGCTGTTCGTGCTCGGCGCCGGGCTCGCCTACTACACCCTGCCGCGGGCCCTGCAGTTCCTGGTGGAGATCGGCGGCAAGGACCTGATCACCGCCTTCGCGCCGGGCAAGTACTTCACCCTGATCACCTACATGATGCTGGCCTTCGGCATCGGCTTCGAGTTCCCGATCCTCCTGATCTTCCTGCAGATGGTGGGGGTCCTGAGCGTGAGCACCCTGCGCAAGGGACGCCGCTACGCCGTCGTCGGCATCTGCGTGCTCGTCGCCGTCATCACCCCCTCCGGCGACCCGATCAGCATGCTCATGCTCTCGGTGCCGATGGTGATCTTCTACGAGGCGTCGATCATCGCCGGCCGCCTCATCGAGCGGCGGCGGACGGCAGCAGCAGCGACTGCTTGATGGTCGAGCGCGGGCCGCTCCTGGCCGGCTACGACTTCGCGCTCGACGACTTCCAGCTCCGAGCCATCGCCGCCATCGACGACGGCCGCTCAGTGCTCGTGGCCGCGCCCACCGGGTCCGGCAAGACGGTGGTGGCCGAGTACGCGGTGGCCAAGGCGCTCGCCGAGGGAGGCAAGGCCTTCTACACGGCTCCCATCAAGGCCCTGTCGAACCAGAAGTACACCGACCTGGCCCGCCGCCATGGCAGCCACAAGGTCGGGTTGCTCACCGGTGACAACTCGATCAACGGCGGTGCCCCGGTGGTGGTGATGACCACCGAGGTGCTGCGCAACATGGTCTACGCCCGGTCGGACATGCTCGAGGGTCTCCAGTACGTCGTGCTCGACGAGGTGCACTTCCTCCAGGACGCCTACCGGGGTCCGGTGTGGGAGGAGGTGATCATCCACCTCCCAGCGGAGGTGCGCCTGGTGTGCTTGTCGGCCACCGTCTCGAACGCCGAGGAGCTGGCCGAGTGGATCTCCACCGTCAGGGGCGCCACCGAGGCCGTCATCGAGGAGCGGCGGCCCGTGGAGCTGCGCAACCTCTACCTGGTGGGCGACAAGGACAGCGACGACCTGCACCTGCTCCCCACGCTCGTCGACGGTCGCCCGAACCCCGAGGCCGATCGCCTCGACGACGAGACGCTGCACCTGCGCGCTCGGGGCGCGCGCGGTCGACCGCGCCGCCGGTTCTTCACGCCTCGGCGGGTCGAGGTGATCGAGCGCCTCGCCGCGGAGGGGATGCTCCCGGCCATCACCTTCATCTTCAGCCGCAAGGCCTGCGACGAGGCCCGCGACGTGTGCCTCGACGCCGGTCTGCGCCTCACCACCGCGGAGGAGCGAGCCCGGATCCGAGCCATCGTCGACGAGCGCACGGAGGGCCTGGCCGCCGCCGACCTCGCCGTGCTGGGCTTCGACCGCTTCCTCGCCGGGCTCGAAGCGGGGGTGGCCGCCCACCACGCCGGGATGGTGCCGCCGTTCAAGGAGGCGGTGGAGGCCTGCTTCACCGAGGGGCTCATCAAAGCCGTGTTCGCCACCGAGACGCTGGCCCTGGGGGTGAACATGCCGGCTCGATCGGTGGTGATCGAGCGGCTCACCAAGTTCGGTGGCGAGCGCCGCGAGCTGCTCACTCCGGGGGAGTACACGCAGATCACGGGCCGGGCCGGACGCCGCGGCATCGACGACATCGGGTACGCCATCGTGCTGTGGTCGCCGTTCGTGCCCTTCGAGCAGGTCGCGGCGCTGGCGTCGAGCCGCACCTACGCGCTGCACTCAGCCTTCCGGCCCACCTTCAACATGGCGGCCAACCTGGTTCGGCGCTACGAGCCCAGCCAGGCCCACCACCTGCTGAACCTGTCGTTCGCGCAGTACCAGGCCGACCGGGCGGTGGTGCGCATCGAGGCACGCCTCGACCGCCAGCAGATCCGTCTGGCCCGCCTCCGGGAGGAGGCGACGTGTGACCGGGGCGATGTGGCCGAGTACCGACAGCTCCGCAGCGCCCTCCAGGACGAGCGGCGCACGGGGCGGGGCACCGGATCGGCGGCTGGGCTCGATCGGGCCCACGAGGCCCTCAGCAGACTGGCTCCCGGGGACGTCATCGTGCTGGAGGGGGCTCGCATGGCTGTGCTCAGCGTGGCCTTCCGCAAGGGCCGCCCGCGCCTGCACGCCGTCGACGAGCGCAGCAAACCCCGGTTCATCGACGCCGACGACCTCGCCGAGGTGCCGCAGGCGGTCGGTCAGATCGAGCTGCCGGTGCCGTACAACCCGAACAATCGAGCCTTCCAGCACCAGGTGGGGGAGGAGCTGCGCCGGGCCCGCCTCACCGCCGCGCCCTCGGGTGGCGGACCCGTGGGTCGCAGTCCCGTCGACGATGCGTTCCTCGCCAGCGAAGCGCACCCCGTCGCCGACTGCCCTGATCGCGATGCGCACGTGCGCGCCGCCGTGCAGGCCGACCGGGTCGAGCGCGACCTCGAGGACCTCCGTCGCCAGGTGCGCGGCCGCACGGAGTCGCTGGCCCGTCGCTTCGACCGCGTCCTGCGCCTCCTCGAGGCGTGGGGGTACCTGGACGGCTGGGCGCTGACCGAGGCCGGCCTGGTGCTGGCCCGCACGTACCACGAGGCCGACCTGCTGGTTGCCGAGGCGATGACGACGGGCCTGCTCGACGATCTCGATGTGGCGTCGCTGGCCGCGCTCGCGTCCTGCTTCACCTTCGAGCACCGCGGCCGTGACCGCCCGCCCGCGCCCCAGTTCCCCTCGTCCACCGTGCGCGATCGCTTCCGCGAGCTCGAGCGGCTCTCCGACGACCTGACGGCCGACGAGGAGGCGGCCGGGCTCCCGGTCACGCGTCGGCCCGATCCGGGGTTCGTCCACCTGGCCCATGCCTGGGCGGCTGGTGGAGGGCTGGCCGCCGTGCTCGAGGACCAGGACCTCTCGGGAGGTGACTTCGTTCGCAACGTCAAGCAGCTCATCGACCTGCTCCGTGGGATCGCCGACGTCGCCCCCGTCGCCGTGACCGGGGCGCGGGCCCGCCAGGCGGCGGAGGCGCTGCAGCGAGGCGTGGTGACGGCCACCTCCTCGCTCGAGGTGGACCGCGCCCCGGAAGGCGGGACGGCCGGCGAGCACGGTCCCCACCCGCCTGCGGAGCCGGTGTGACCATCCGCAAGGGGGAGCTCTGGGGCGCCCCGGGAGCGCTGCCGGCCGATGGCGTGGTGGTGCACTCCGATGCCGAGGCACGGGCCGTCGTCACCGACGCTCGTCGGTCAGGGGCTCCCATCCCGCCCCTCGGGCTCCTCGGCGGCGACCTCTGTCGCACGCTCGGCGGCAGCGGCGACGCGGCACGTCTGCGCTCGGCGGAGGCCATGCGGCTGCCGGTGGACCTCGGCTCGGTGCTGATCGACGGCCGCCTCCACTGGTTCGTCGCCCACCTGGTGGCTCGTCGGAGCTGGTGGTCCGGGCGGCTGGTCGCAGTGATGAACGCCCAGTTCCACGGGGCATGGGACGTGGCGCCCAAGAGCCATCCCAACGACGGAACGCTCGATGTGCTCGACGGGGATCTCCCGATCGGACAGCGCTGGCAAGCTCGGTCGCGCCTCGTGACCGGCACCCACGTGCCCCACCCGGGCATCGACGAGCGGCGGGTGGCCGCCGTCCAGCTGGAGCTGGCCCGGCCCACCCCGATCTTCCTCGACGGCGAGGCGGTCGGCCCGGGCAGCAAGCTCTCCGTACGGGTGGAGCCGGACGCCCTCGTCTGCGTGGTCTGAGGCACGCGTCCGGCGTCCTACGGTTGCGCCATGGACGCATGGATCCTCGACGAATCGCCCGGCTCCTACCGATGGGGGACCGTGCCCGACCCCGAGGTCGGTCCCGGGGATGTCGCCGTGCGGCCGGTGGCCAGCGCCCTCAACCACATGGACCTGTGGCTCACCCGAGGACGACCCCGGCCGACGCTGCCGCACGTGCCCGGCTGCGACGTGGCTGGTGTCGTCGTGGAGGTCGGTCGGGAGGTCAGCTCCGTCGGGGTCGGCGACGAGGTGGTCGTCAACCCGGCCGTGTCGTCCATCGAGGCCATCGTCGCCCTGGGCAACGATGCGCCCCTTGGCCGGGGCTTCCAGATCCTCGGCGAGCAGCGATGGGGCGGCCACGGCGAGCTGGTCGTGGTGCCGGCCCGCAACGTGCTGCCCAAGCCGGCCGATCGCAGCTGGGAGGAGTGCGCGGCGTACCCGCTGGCCACCCTCACGGCCTGGCGGATGCTGCGGCGGGCGCGGCTCGTGGCGGGGGAGCGCTGCCTGATCGTCGGCGTCGGGGGCGGCGTCAGCGCTGCCGCGCTGCACCTCGCGGTGCGCATGGGAGCCGAGGTGCACGTGACCTCTCGCGATCCCGCCAAGCGGGCCGCCGCGCTCACGATGGGGGCCGTCGGCGCCTACGACTCGGCCGGCGATTGGCCGGTGCGGGTCCACGTGGTGGTGGAGAGCGTGGGACCCGCCACCTGGGATCGATCGGTGGCTGCCCTCGAGCCGGGTGGTCGCCTGGCCGTGTGCGGCGGCACCTCAGGCACAGCGGTGGAGGTCAACCTCCCGCGCCTGTTCTTCAAGCAGATCGAGATCATCGGCTCCACGATGGGGTCTTACGAGGAGTTCGCGCAGGTCACCCGGCTGGTCGGCCAAGGGCTGCCCGTCTCCGTCGACGCCACCTTCGCCGTGGGCGACTACCCCCTCGCACTGGAGCGCCTCGAGGCGGCGGCGCAGCTCGGCAAGGTCGTGCTGTCCCACCAGTAGGGTCGCGCCATGGACCTCGGCGCGCTGAAGGAACGGCTCCGTGTGGAGGTGGACGCCCGCCGCGAGCGCCTCCTCGATGCCTCCCACCAGATCCACGACCACCCCGAGGTCAACTACGAGGAGCACTACGCACACGACCTGCTGACCGGCATCCTGGCCGACGCGGGCCTCGCCGTGGAGCGCGGCGCCTACGGGCTCGACACCGCGTTCGTCGCGCGAGCCGGCACCCGCGGCCCCACGATCGCGGTGCTCTGCGAGTACGACGCCCTGCCTGGCATCGGGCACGCCTGCGGGCACAACATCATCGCCACCGCGGGCCTCGGCGCCGGTCTGGCGGCGGCCGCCCTGGCCGAGGAAGCAGGCGGGCGGGTCGTGATCCTGGGCACGCCCGCCGAGGAGGGCGGCGGCGGCAAGATCCTGCTGGCCCGACGCGGCGCCCTCGACGGCATCGACGCCGCGCTCATGGTGCACCCCGCCGGCGGCGAGCTCACCCGCATGCAGACGATCGCCGTACAGGAGGTGAGCGCGACCTACCGAGGCCGCGCCGCCCACGCCGCCGCCGCCCCCCAGGAGGGACGCAACGCGCTCGACGCCGCCGTGTTCGGCTACCTCCACGTGGCTGCGCTGCGCCAGCACATCCGACCGACCGAGCGCGTGCACGGGATCATCACCCAGGGCGGCGACAAGCCCAACATCGTCCCCGCCGTCGCCCGGACCGAGTGGATGGTCCGCTCGGACACGATCAGCACCCTCGAGCCGCTGAAGGGGCGGGTGGCGGCCTGCCTGGAGGCCGGAGCGGCCGCCGCCGGCTGCGAGGTCGAGCTGGCATGGAAGGACGTCGTGTACGCGGACATGCTCGACAACGAGGTGCTGGTGGGCCTCTACGTCGCCAACGCAGGCGCTCTGGGCCGCACCGTCATGGAGCCCGACGCCAGCCTCGCTGTCGTGGGCAGCACGGACATGGGCAACGTGAGCTACGCAGTGCCGTCCATCCACCCGATGATCCAGGCCGCACCGACCGGAGTGCCGATCCACACCACAGAGTTCGCGGTCCACGCCCGGGCCGATCTGGGTGACCAGGCCGTGCTCGACGGCGCCGTGGCCATGGCCTGGACCATCGCCGACCTGTGGCTGGGCGATGGGGCCCTCGCCGCCGTGCAGGACGAGTTCGCGGCCACCTTGGCGCGGGTGGGGTCGCAGGCCCGACGGTCCGCGCTGGGTGGGGGAGCGGGGACGTAGCATCGGGCTCCCGCCGTCCCCAGGATCGCCCGATGACCGTCTACATCGCCGAGGACTTCACGCCGGATGAGGCCGACGTCCTGCGCCGGTACTTCACGAACCTCGACGGCCCGGTCTTCGCGCTCGTCAACCTGCCCGAGGTGGTCAAGGGCGCCCTGTTCGCCCGCTACTCCCGGAGCTCCAAGAGCCTGCGTCGGCTGTTCCTCGACGAGTTCGTGGGCGACCTCGACATCACCGGCGACACCTCGATCGACGCCACCATCGGCCTGCGCCGAGCCGAGGAGCTCTACGACCGGGTGTTCTTCGAGTACGGTGACGACTCGGTGGCCCAGCTGGGCGGCGTGCACCTGGCCTGTGAGCAAGCGTCCAACCTGCTCACCAAGGTGCTCGAGTGGGGTCGGCTCATGGCCTACCTCGAGCAGTCGACCCGCTACATCGCCTACGACACCCGCATCGGGGGCCGGTACCGCTACTACCGCGATCCAGAGGTGCTCGGCTCCAGCCTCGGCCTGCGCTACATCGGCGACATGGATCGGCTCTTCGACGCCTACGCAGAGCTGGTGCCGGTGATGGCCGACTTCTTCCGGGACCAGTTCCCGAAGGATCCGGCCGACTCGGACTTCGTCTACCGCCAGGCCATCCGGGCCAAGGCCTTCGACGCCGTGCGGGGCGTCTTGCCGGCCGCGTCGATCTCCAACGTGGGCATCTACGGCACCGGCCAGGGCTACGAGGCGCTGCTCCTGCGGATGCGGTCGCACCCGCTCCCGGAGGCCCGCGCCTATGCCGACCTGATGCTCACCGAGCTGCGCAAGGTCATCCCGAGCTTCCTGAAGCGCGTCGACCTCGACGACCGTGGCGTGGCCTGGAGCACCTACCTGGCGTCCACCAGGTCGTCGGTGGACGAGCTGGCCCGCACGCTCCTCCCCGAGGCCGAGGGGGCGGCCGGTCCCGAGGCGCCGGCGGTGACCCTGCTCGACTGGGACCCCGACGGCGAGGTGAAGCTCGTCGCCGCCATCCTCTACTCGCACACCCACGTGTCCGAGGCCGTGCTCGAGCAGCGCGTGCGCACGATGACCACCGAGGAGCGGCTCGCCGTCATCAACGCCTACGTCGGCGACCGAGCCAACCGCCGCCACAAGCCGGGTCGTGCCTTCGAGCGGCTCTCCTATCGCTTCGACGTGCTGGCCGACTACGGCGCCTTCCGCGACCTCCAGCGCCATCGGATGCTCACGATCGAGTGGCAGCAGCTCAGCCCGCGGCACGGCTTCACCCGGCCGGAGGCTGTCGATCTGGCCGGCTGCGGCGCGCGCTTCGACGAGGCCATGGAGCGCTCCGGCGCCCTGCACGACGCGCTGGCTGAGCGCTTTCCCGCCCAGGCCGCCTACGCGGTGTCGTTGGCCTACAAGATCCGCTTCTACATGGACCTCAACGCACGCGAGGCCATGCACATGCTCGAGCTGCGCACCACCCCGCAGGGCCATCCCGCCTATCGGATCGTGGGCCAGGAGATGCATCGGCTGATCGCTTCCCAGGCCGGGCACCACGCGGTGGCCGAGGCCATGCGCTTCGTCGACCACTCGCCCGAGCCGGGCCTCGAGCGGCTCGATGCCGAGCGGCGGGCGGAGGCGCGGCGCCAGACGCGCTGAGGCCGCCGAGTCCTGCTGAGGCCGCTGAGGCCTGCTGAGTCTGCTGTTGCTGGTGAGCCGGCTGGGGGTTGTGGGGCTGGTGGGGCAGCGGTAGCGTCCGGGCCGGAGCGGGCGGGGACCCCGGAGGCTCACGTGCGCGCCCACCGATCACTGACGGCGACGACGGCGATCGTCGCCCTGGCCTTCCTCGCGCTGCTCGGCACCGGCACCCACACGGTGGTCCGAGGCGAGACCCTCGCCACCATCGCAGCGGCCCATGGCACCAGCGCCCGCACCCTGGCCGAGGCCAACGCGATCGCCGACCCGAACCGCATCCTCGTCGGCCAGCGCCTCACCATCCCCGGCGCTGCCGTCGCCGTCGCCGCGCCACGGGCCTCCGCCACCTACACCGTGCGCAGCGGCGACACCCTGGGGAGCATCGCGGCCCGTGCGGGCACGAGCATCGCAGCCCTCGTTCGCCACAACTCCCTTGCCAACCCCAACCTCATCCGGGTCGGTCAGGCGCTGTCGCTGCCTGGGCCAGCCCCCGCCGGGAGCGCGCCCACCGCACCAGCCGGCGGCGCCCAGTTCCACGTCGTGCGGGCGGGCGACACCATCAGCTCCGTGGCGACCCGCTACGGGATCACCCAGCGACAGCTCATCGACGCCAACGGGTTGACCGGCGGGATGATCTACGTGGGTCAGCGGCTCAACCTGGTGGCCCCCGCCCCATCCGCGCCCGCCGTCGGCGGAACGGCCCGCACCCACGTGGTGACGCCCGGACAGACCCTGTCGAGCATCGCGCAGCGCTACGGCACGACGGTCCGGGCCATCCAGTCGGCCAACGGCATCACCGACCCCGACACCGTGGTGGTCGGTCGCCGGCTCACGATCCCGTCGAGCGCCGGCGGATCGGCCGGTTTGCGGTGCCCCGTCGCGGGACCAGTGAGCCACGTGAACGACTGGGGGTTCCCGCGCTCCGGCGGGCGCTTCCACGAGGGCCACGACCTGTTCGCCCCGCAGGGCACGCCCGCAGTCGCCGTGGTGGCCGGCACTGCGGTGCAGACGACCGGGCGCATCGGCGGCCTCCAGGTCAAGCTCCTCGGCGATGACGGCGTGTCGTACTACTACACCCACCTCGACCGGTTCGGCTCTGCCGGCCGGGTCAGCGCCGGCACCGTGGTGGGCTACGTCGGTGCGACCGGCAATGCCGTGGGCACGTCGCCGCACGTGCACTTCGAGGTGCACCCTGGGGGAGGGGCGGCCGTGAACCCCTACCCCCTCGTGGCGCCCGTCTGCTGACACCCTCCTCCCGTTGGCGTGGTTCCTCCCGCTCTGGCGGAACCGCTAGGTTGACGTGTCGCCGGTCACGTGGGGGAGGTTCCCCGCGGTCAGACGGCGAACAGAGCCGGTACCGCACGAGGGAGGAATCCGCTGGACGCTGTCATCTCGCTGCGAGGCGTCACCAAGACCTTCGGTTCCCACACCGTGCTGAAGGACATCAGCTTCGACATCCCCCGCGGTCAGATCACCGCCGTGATGGGTCCCTCGGGCACCGGCAAGTCGGTGCTGCTCAAGAACATCATCGGGCTGCTGCGCCCCGACGCCGGGGAGATCTGGGTCGAGGGTGAGGAGACCGTCGCCATGGGCGAGCGCGACCTCTACCGCGTCCGTCGCAAGTTCGGGGTGCTGTTCCAGGACGGCGCCCTGTTCGGCTCCATGACCATGTTCGACAACATGGCCTTCCCCTTGCGTGAGCACACCCGCAAGACGGAGAAGGAGATCCGGGAGATCGTCCTGGCCAAGGCCGACATGGTCGGGATGCTGGATCACATGAAGAAGTACCCCGGGGAGGTCTCCGGGGGCATGAAGAAGCGCGCCGGGCTCGCTCGGGCGCTGGCCATGGACCCGGAGATCATCCTGTTCGACGAGCCCGACTCCGGCCTCGACCCCGTGCGTGTCTCCTACCTCGACGAGCTGGTGAAGAAGATCCAGGAGGAGACCGGCGCCACCTTCGTGATCATCACGCACAACATCGCGTCGGTCATGCGCACCTCGGACTTCATCGCTGTGCTCTACCGCGCCGGCCTGGTGAAGTTCGCCTCCAAGGAGGACATGCGCACCACCTCCGACCCGATCATCCGGCAGTTCCTCGCCGGCCGAGCCCTCGGGCCGATCGGCATGGACGAGATGGCCACCGAGCAGAGCGACATCGAGAAGGAGCTGGTGGCACGTGAGGTGTCGCGTCTCGGCGAGGATGCCGGCACGGAGATCCTGACCGTCTGATGGGTGACGCGCCCGCATGATCGGCAAGGTGCAGTTCGTGCTCCGGGAGACGGGCAACCTCTTCGCGATCTCCCTCGAGGGGCTGCGCAAGACCCCCGACGTCCGCATGTGGTGGAAGGAGTACCTCCGCCAGTGCTGGTTCATCGCCAAGGTGACCAGCATCCCGGTGGTGCTCATCTCGATCCCGTTCGGCGCGGTGATCGCGCTCCACGTGGGCGCCTTCTCCCGCCAGCTGGGGGCGGAGTCCACCACCGGTGCGGCCATGGTGCTGGCCATCGTCCGCGAGGCGGCGCCAGTGGCCACCGCGCTGCTCATCGCCGGCGCCGGCGGCTCGGCCATGACCGCCGACCTGGGCGCCCGCAAGATCCGCGACGAGCTGGCCGCCATGGAGGTCATGTCGGTCAACCCGGTGCACCGCCTCGTCACGCCTCGCCTGTGGGCGGCCAGCACCGTGGGGCTGTTCCTCGTCTCGCTGGTGTCGGTGTCGGGCATCGCAGGCGGCTACTTCTTCAACGTCGTCATCCAGAAGGTCACGCCCGGCGCCTACTTCCAGGGCTTCACCTCGCTGGTGCAGCTCCCCGACCTCTACTCGTCGTTGGCCAAGGCCTGGGTCTTCGGCTTCATCGCGGCCATGGTGGCCTGTTACAAGGGCATCTACGCCAAGGGCGGGCCGAAGGGCGTGGGCGACGCCGTGAACCAGGCCGTCGTGATCACCTTCATCCTCATCTTCTTCGCCAACTTCGTGATGACGTCGCTCTACTTCGCCCTCGTGCCCCAGAAGTTCTGATGACCGCCGTCGCCCGCATCAGCCGACCCGTGCGCAAGACCACGCGCGCGGCTGGCGATCTCCTCGAGGACATCGGCCAGCAGCTCGTCTTCTACGCCCAGGTCGTCTACGAGATCGTCACGCAGATCATCATCCGGCGGAAGTACCGCAACGTGATCTTCAACCTGGTGTCCGACATCACGATCGGCGCCGGCGCGCTCATCGTGGGCGGCGGCATGATCTTCGTGATCTTCTCGATGTCCTTCTTCACCGGCACCGAGGTGGGCTTGCAGGGCTTCAAGGGCCTCGAGCAGATCGGCGCGGAGGCCTTCACGGGTCTCATCGGGAGCTTCGCCAACACCCGAGAGGTGACGCCGCTCATCGCCGGCGTGGCCTTCGCCGCCCAGGTGGGCGCCGGGTTCACCGCCGAGCTCGGCGCCATGCGGATCTCCGAGGAGATCGACGCCCTCGAGGTCATGTCGGTGCCGTCGAAGGCCTACCTCGTGGCCACTCGGGTGGTCGCCGCCCTCCTGGCCATCATCCCGCTCTACCTCATCTCGCTCTTCGCCAGCTTCTTCGCCACCAAGCTCGTGTCCACCCAGTTCTTCGGGCTCTCGAGCGGCGTCTACGACTACTACTTCCGGCTCTACCTGCCGCCCATCGACGTCTTCTACAGCCTGGTGAAGGCCAGCCTCTTCGCCGTCGTCGTGGCCCTGATCCACTGCTACTACGGCTACTACGCGTCAGGTGGACCGGCCGGGGTGGGCGTGGCCGTGGGCCGCGCCATCCGGCTGTCGATCGTCTCCGTCGTCGTGCTGAACCTCGTCCTGTCGCTCATCTTCTGGGGCGGCGGCAACACCGTCAGCCTCACCGGATAGCCGCCATGTCGCACATCACTCCCCGCCAGCAGCACATGCTCACCGGTGCCATCGCCCTCCTGCTGCTCGTGAGCGCCATCTCCGTCGGCATCAAGGGCGCCTTCGGCGCATTCGACGGGGGCTACGAGCTGATCGGCCGCTTCGACGCGGCCGGCCAGGGGCTGCTGCCCGGCTCCGACGTCAAGGTGCGGGGGGTGAACATCGGCCAGGTCCGCAGCATCGAGCTCCTCGACGGGGAGGCCCTCGTCAAGCTCCGCATCCGCGATGGCGAGCAGGTGCCCACGGACGCCTCGGCCATCATCCGGCCCAAGACCCTCTTTGGCGAGAAGTTCGTCGACGTCGACCCGGGCGACGCGGAGACATCCGGGCCGTTCCTCGCCGACGGAGACGAGCTGGTCAACACCCAGGGCGGCTTCGAGCTCGAAGAGGTGCTCACCGACATCTATCCGATCCTGCAGGCCGTCGACCCGGCCGAGGTCATGACGGTGCTGAGCGAGCTGGCCGACGGCGGCGACGGCCTCGGCCCGGCCGTCAACCGCTCCATCGTGAACGGCGAGCGCCTGACCACGCTCTTCGCCGACAACGCCGCGCTCACGGAGCAGTTCCTCGAGGACTTCGCCGACCTCTCGGGCCAGCTGGCCGGCTCGGCCGACGACCTGCTGGCGCTGGCCGACGCCGGCAACGCCGCGCTGCCCACGCTGAACGACCACGAGGACGACCTCGTCGCACTGCTCCAGCAGACCGGCCGTCTCTCCAACGACGTGGCCGACCTGTTGGAGCACAACGACGGGTTCGTGCGGGCCTCCCTGGAGGACGGCTCTCGCACCCTCCAGGTCCTGTTCGATCGCCGCGACCAGGTGGTGCCGCTGGTGATCGGCCTCCGTCAGTACGTCCAGACGCTGGCCACCTCGATCCGGATCGAGGTGGGCGACGGCACCC
>JBKJIL010000261.1:0-15062 GCA_046598435.1 Acidimicrobiales bacterium | reverse complement strand
CTCGCGGCCCCCTTCGCCTCGGTCGCTGTCGTCTCCCTCCCTTGACCAGCCCCGATCATGCCGACGCATGGGGCATACAACGGATGAGATCACACATACAATGGAGCCATGGCGATGAGCTACGTGATGAAGGTGTCCCGCAATGGCCAGGTCTCGATCCCCGCCGAGGCGCGGGCCCGGTGGGGTGCCGAGCGGGTGGTGGTGGTCGACCTCGGGGATCGCGTGGTGCTGCGCCCGGTCACCCCTGGCGGGATCGATGCGCTCATCGGCAAGTACGCCGGGACCGGGCCCACCACCGACGCGCTGCGTGCCATCGAGCGACGTGACCAGGCGCGCCGCGACGGGCGAGGCCGCTGAGTGGTCCTCCTCGACTCCTTCGCCGTCATCGCGCTGCTCACCGGCGAGCCTGCTGCGCCGGAGGTGCGCCGCCTGCTGGGTGATGCCCGGCTCACGAGCACGGGCGTCGCGGAGGTCATCGATCGCCTCGTGCGCGTCCACGGCCAGTCGGAGGAGGAGGTGGCGCTCGACGTTGCCGAGCTCGGGTTGCTCGACGGGCTCCCGGTCGATGCGGAGGACGGCCCGGGCGCCGGGCTCCTGCGAGCGCGCCACTACCACCGCACCCGGCGGGCGGTGAGCCTGGCCGACTGCGTCGTCGGCCAGCTCGCCCGTCGAGCCGGTGCGTCCGTGGCCACGGCCGACCCACACCTTCTCGATCTCTGCGACGCGGAGGGCATCGCCACCGTGGCGCTCCTCGATGCCTCCGGTCGCCGCCCGCCGCGCTGAGCGCCATCAGCAGAACTACCGACACGCCATCCTCGGCGAATCGTCGGTTCGCCCGATGTGCCGAGGGCAGGTCGATTCGTACGGTCACGGGGACAACCACGACCGACCCCGGAGGGGACCATGACGACCACCACCACCGAGCACCCGAACGTGCAGACCGTCTACGCCATGACCGAAGCGATCTTCAGCCAGGACCACGACGCCCTGGCCAAGATCTTCACCGACGACCTGGTGTTCCACTTCCGGGCACCCCACCCCCTGAACGGCGACCACCAGGGCCTCGGCGGGCTCCTCAGCGTGCTCGGCTGGCTCTTCGAGGCAACCGACGGCCAGATCGAGCTGGACACGAAGTTCTGCCTCGGCACCGACGGCTGGGCCGCCGAGTTCGAGCACGGGCACCTCACCCGCAACGGCCAGACCGTCATGTCGCAGAACGCGTTCGTCTACCGCTTCGACGGGGACCGCATCGCGGAGATGTGGATGTACACCGGCATGCTGCCCGACGTGGCCGAGGCGTTCTTCAGCGGAGCGGCCGGCGTCTGAGCGAGACTGGTTCCGTGGCGGCCATCGACGACGCCCGTTCGGCCTGTGACAGCAGCCGCTGGGGTGATGCCTGGCGGCTGCTGTCCGCGGTCGAGCTCGGTGCGCTCGGCATCGAGGATCTCGATCGGCGGGCCACGGCGGCCTTCCTCACTGGTCACGACCAAGACGCCTACGCCACCTGGACCCGCGCCTACCAGCTGTGCGTCGACGAGGGATCCGTCCACCGGGCCGCCCACATCGGCGCCCGGATCGGTCAGTGCTTCGGGTTCATGGGCGACCTCGCCCGACTCCGGGGCTGGATCGATCGGGTCGCCGAGCTGCTCGAGCAGGCGGGCATCGACTGCGTCGAGCAGGGCTACCTCGAGCACGGTCTCGGCTTCCTACAGGTCTTCACCGCCGGTGACATCGCCGGCGGCCACGCCCACTTCGTGCAGGCCCGCAAGATCGCGTCGCAGTACGCCCACCGCGAGCTGGCGGCCCTCGCCCGCATCGCCGAGGCCCGCATGCTCATCTACCTCGGCGACCTGCAGGAGGGGCTGGCGCTCCTCGACGGCGCGGTGGTGTCGATCGAGGCGGGTGACCTCTCACCCCTGGCCACCGGCGACGCCTACTGCACCGTGATCGATGCGTGCTCGGAGCTCTTCGACCTCGAGCGCTGCCGAGCCTGGACCGACTCGTTCACCCGCTGGTGCGACAGCCAGCAGGAGCTCGTGCTCTACCGCGGCCACTGCTTCATGCACCGGGCCGAGGTGACCGGCCTCCTCGGCCGCTGGCCGCAGGCGCTCGACGAAGCCCGCCGAGCCTGCGAGCGCCTGGCCACCCCGGTGCAACCAGCGGCGCTGGCCGCCGCCTCGCTCATCGAAGGCGACCTCCTCCGCCTGATGGGCGAGCACGACGCCGCCGAGGCCGCGTACCGGCGAGCCAGCGAGCACGGTCGGGACCCGCAGCCGGGCCTCGCGCTGCTCCGGGTGGCGCAGGGCCAGCTCGAGGCCGGGGAGGCTGCCATCCGGCGCGCGGTGGGGGAGGCGCAGGACCCGGTGTCGCGGGGTCGCCTCCTCGGCGCCTTCGTCGACATCGTCCTCGAGGCCGGCGACATCGAGGCCGCGCGCGCGGCAGCGCTGGAGCTCGGCGAGATCGCGTCGATGTTCAGCATGGGACTGCTGACCGCGATGGCTGGCCGCTCGCTGGGCGCGGTGCTGCTCGCCGAAGGCGATGCCGCCGGCGCGCTCGTGGAGCTCCGAGCGGCCTGCGACGAGCTCAACCGCCTCGGCGTGGTCCACGAGTGTGCGCGGGCGCGCTTGCTCCTCAGCGACGCGTGCGCCGCCCTCGGCGATCAGGACACCGCGTCGATGGAGCGGACGGCTGCCGAGGCGGCCCTCGGCTCGTTGCGACCGGCGCCCGGAGGGCGCGCCGCCGGCGACCTCACGGACCGCGAGCTCGAGGTCCTCGTGCTGCTCGCGGGCGGCAAGACCAACCGGGTCATCGCCGAGGCGCTGTTCATCAGCGAGAAGACGGTGGCCAGCCACGTCAGCCACATCTTCACGAAGCTCGGCGTCACCTCCCGCAGCGCCGCCACCGCCTACGCCTACGACCACGGCCACGTCGGGTGACGACCCGGGAATCTAGCGACGCTGACGCTGTCTCAGGGTGGCGGTAGCCCCGGTGACCTTCCCCTTCGTCGGTTGTCACCACGGAGGAAGTGCGTCACCATGGCTCTCGATGCGCGCAGTCGTTCGTCCATCTACCAGAACCTCGTGCCGATCCTCGGCGAGCACGACGCCAACGTCCTGATGTCGGAGTTCCCCTCGGTCGAAGCCGAAGAGCTCGTCACCAAGCAGTTCCTCGGCGCGGAGCTGGCCGGATCCCCGAAGACAGGCACGGGCTACGCCGTGGACTTCACCGACGTCTCGACGGTGGGGCTGGAGTCGTCCCCGTACGCCGAGGCCCTGGCCGGCCTGCGGGCCCACGAAGCCCGCTACCTCAAGAACAAGTACGACCACGTCTTCACGGTCGAGCCCGCCCGCGCGGCCAAGGCGGCCGTCGACTGGGTGCACCGGATCCTCGAGGAGGAGCGCAACATCGTCATCGCCTCCACGCCGCTGGAGGCGACCGCCTTCGAGGTGGAGCACATCAAGATGGCCTACGTGTTCTACGAGAGCGGCCTGTCGATCAACGTGATGTACGGACTCGACGAGGGGGGCAAGCGGGCCGTCGGCTTCAAGCTCTCGGTGGGCATGGACGTTCCCGAGGAGCTGTCGTCGTTCAAGTTCGCCCGCCAGAAGTCGAAGCTGGCCGGCGTCATCCGCGGCTCCTACTTCGTCATCAAGCACGAGCACTGATCGGCGCCGTCCCGGAGTTGGTACCAGGTGGGTGCGGGCGCGGGGGTAGACAGTCGGGCGTGGCAACAACCCCCGTCAGGCTCTCGTTCCGTGACCATCTCACGCTGGTTCCCCGGCTCGCCTCGGGGGACTTCATCGGCGTGCTGTCCGAGCTGCACCGGCGCTTCGGGCCAGTCGTGGACTTCGGCTACGCCGCCAGTCGCATGGTGCTCGTCTTCGGGCCGGAGGCCAACGAGCACGTGCTGTCGAGCGCCGCCCACACCTTCGAGTGGGGCGAGGCCATGCAGGCGCTGGTGGCCGTCGATGGTGCCACCGCGCTGGTGGTGTCCGACGGCGACGACCACCGTCGTCGGCGACGTCTCGTGCAGCCGGCCTTCTCCATCAAGCGCGTTGACGCCCACCTGGGCCTCGTCGTCACCGAGGTGGACCGTGCGCTCGAAGCGTGGCAGCCGGGGATGCAGCTCGATGCCAGCGCGTCGCTGCGGGACGCTGTGCGACGGATCGTGGTGCGGGCGCTGTTCGGCGAAGAGCTCGGTGCCGAGGCCGACCGCTTCGGGGAGCTCCTCGAGCCGGGTCTGCGCTACGTGCAGCGCATGCCGCAGATGCGGGTCGAGCACGACCTCAAGGTCACGCCCTACGCCCGCGTGCAGCGCCGCAACCGGGAGGCCGACCAGCTGGTGCTGGCCGAGGTGGCCCGTCGGCGCGCCAACGGGGTCGACGCCGACGCCCATCCCGACACGCTCAGCGCGCTGCTGGCCGGGGTCGACGGCGAAACGCTCACTGACGGCGAGCTCCTCGACCAGGTGCGCAGCCTCATGGCGGCCGGCTTCGACACCACCTCCGGCGCAGCGAGCTGGCTCGTGCTGGAGCTGGGTCGCAACCCCGAGGCGCTGGCCGCCGTGCGGGCCGAGGTCGACGCCGTGCTGGGCGGCCGGGCGCCGACCCTCGACGATCTGCGGGCCCTGCCGCTCGCCCTCGGCGCGGTGCAGGAGGTGCTGCGCCTCTGGCCGCCGGGCCCGGCGGCGCCCCGCATGTCGATCGCGCCGAGCGAGCTGCACGGCATGGAGATCCCGGCCGGTCGGATGGTGCTCTACAGCGCGTACGTCACCGGGCGCATGCCCGAGCTGTGGCCCCACCCGGAGCGCTTCGACCCCGGCCGGTGGGCACCCGGCGCACCGGAGCCGTCGCCGTACTCCTTCGTGCCCTTCGGCGGCGGGGCTCGGCGCTGCATCGGCTTCGCGCTGGCCACGCTCGAGCTGCAGGTGATCGCCGTGCGCCTCGTCCAGCAGCTCGAATGGCGCCTCCGCACCGACAAGGTGCGCCCCACCGGCATCGCCACGCTCACCCCGAAGGGCGGCGTCCCCATCGAGGTCACGGCCCGGCGCTGAGCCCGCACGGGCGGGGCCGCCGGCCTGGCATCATCTCGCCGTGACTGGCGACGTGACCGGCGACGTGACTGGCGAGCACGCCCTGTGCCCGTGCGGGT
Source organism: Acidimicrobiales bacterium (assembly GCA_046598435.1). Lineage (GTDB taxonomy): Bacteria > Actinomycetota > Acidimicrobiia > Acidimicrobiales > VFJN01 > VFJN01. Next base: position 9,911 of record JBKJIL010000261.1, on the reverse strand, counting down.
CGGGCGCGTCGCTCGATGCCTGCTGCGGGCCGGTGGTGCGCGGCGAGCGTCCGGCACCGACGGCGGAGCGCCTGATGCGCTCGCGGTTCAGCGCCTTCGCCCTCGGCGACGAGGCGCACCTGCTGCGGTCGTGGCATCCCTCGACTCGCCCCGAGTCGGTGCAGCTCGTGCACGGACAGCACTGGACGGCACTGGAGGTGCTGGCCACCGTGGCCGGTGAGCTGCTGGACAGCGAGGGCGAGGTGGAGTTCCGGGCCCACTACGAGCGACGCGGCAAGACCGGCGTGCTCCACGAGCTCAGCCGCTTCGTGCGCGACGACGATCGCCGCTGGGCGTACCTCGGGGCGGTGGAGGCAGAGCTCGACTGAGCGACGCGCTCGTCCCGGGCACGGCGAGCCCACGCGTCGTAGCCTTGCCCGACGTGAAGCTCCTCGAACGGGACGATCAGGTCCGTACGGTCATCGACTGCTTCGCGCGGCTCGACGACGGCGGGCATCTCGTGCTCCTCAGCGGCGAGGCAGGAGCCGGCAAGTCGGCGCTCGTGCAGGAGCTCGTCGAGCGACACCTCGGCGGGGCCCGAGTGCTGGTGGGCCGCTGCGACGACCTCTTCGCCCCCCGCCCCCTGGGCCCGTTGGCCGACATCGTGCGGGGCCGTGGTGGCCCACTTGCTGCGGCGCTCGCCGCCGAGGACCAGGCATCCGTGTTCGACGCCTTCCTGGCCGAGCTGTCCTCCCCGCCCCATCCCACCGTGGTGGTCCTCGAGGACCTCCAGTGGGCCGACGAGGCGACCCTCGACCTGCTGCGCTTCGTGGCCCGTCGTCTCGACTCGCTCCCCTCGCTCATCCTCGCCACCTACCGAGACGACCTCGCCCACGACCACCCGATGCGCCGGGTCATCGGGTCGCTCGTCGGCTCGCACGTCACCCGCATTCACGTGGCACCTCTGTCGATCGACGCGGTGCGGGCACTGGTCGGTGACCGGCTCATCGATCCTGTGGCGCTCCATGCCAGCACCGGTGGTAACCCGTTCTTCGTCGTCGAGACCCTCGACACCGCGCCCGGGGTCCTGCCGGCGTCGGTGCGCGACGTCGTGCTCACCCGGACCGGGCCGCTCAGCGGAGCGGCCCGCGATGCCCTCGATGCCGCGGCCGTGCTGGGTCGCCAGGTCGGCGCCGACCTCATCCAGGTCGTGGGCGACTGCGACAGCGGGGCGGTCGACGAGTGCATCCGGGCCGGCCTCCTCCTCGACGACGGCGGGCACCAGGCCTTCCGCCACGAGCTGAGTCGCCAGGCCGTCGAGCAGTCGATGACCCCGCTGCGCCGCCGCCAGCTCCACGCCCGGGCGCTGGCTGCGCTCGGCGCCGACGGCGACGTCGTGCAGCGCGCCCACCACGCCATCGGCGCCGGTGATCAGGAGGCGATCGTCGAGCTCGCCTGGCAGGCCGCCGACCAGTGCGTGGCCCTCGGCGCCTGGCGCCAAGCCGCCACCCTCTACGGCCAAGCCCTCGAGCACACCGGACCCCTGCCCGACCACGACCGGCGCCGCCTCCTCGAAGCCCGGGCCACCACCTGCCTTCGAGTGGAGATGGTCGACGAGGCGCTCGCCGCTGGTGAGGAGGTCAAGGTCCTCCTCGCCGCGGCGGAGGATGAGGTCGCCATCGGCGAGTGGGAGGCCTGGCTGTCGGGTGCCCTGCGGGCGGGGGGACGGCCCGCTGAGGCGTGGGCGGCGGCGGAGCGCGCGGTCGAGCGCCTGGAGCCCGCGGGCCCCTCGCCGGCGCTGGCTCGGGCCCTCGCCAACCTGTCTGGCCCCCAGCTCGTCTCAGGGCACTTCACCCAGTGCCTGGACACTGGCCAGCGTGGCTTCGAGATGGCAGAGCGGTTCGAGCTGGAGCAGCCCGCCCTGTCGGCCCTCGACAGCTACGGCACCGCGCTGACGTGCCTTGGCGACATCGACGGCGGGGTGCGCGCCCTCGAGGAGGCGCTCGACCGAGGGAAGCGAGCCGGGATCCCCGACGAGGCGGCGCGGGCGGCGCTGAACCTGGCCTACGTCCTGGCCGGACAGGGCCACCCTGCCCGCGCCCTTCCCGCCCTCGAGGACGGGATCGCGGCGGCCGAGGAGCACGAGCTGCACCTCCGCCTCAACTGCATGCGGCCGTCCCGGGCCGAGCTCCTCATCATGCTCGGACGTTGGAGCGAGGCCACGGACGAGCTCGCCATCGTGCTGCGCGACCCGTTCGCCTCCGATGTAAACAGGTGCGCTGTGCTGCCCCTGCTCGGCCGCATCCGAGCTCGACGGGGCGACCCGGGCGCGACCGAGCCCCTCGACGAGGCACTCACCATCGCGCTGCGCTGTGAGCAGGCGCAGCTCGTGGTGTCCACTCGGATCATCCGATCCGAGGCGGCTTGGCTCGTGGGGGACACGGCCAGCGCGGCCGCCGAGGTGGAGGCCAGCCTGCCGCTGGTCGAGCTGCTCGACCCGGTCATGGCGCGTGACCTGGCTCGCTGTGCACAGCGCGCGGGTGCGGCCTGGGTGCCGGAGGATCTGGCCGACGAGCCGACCGGGTACATCGTGGCGCGCGACCACCGGGCCCTGGCCCGCTTCTGGGAGGAGCGGGGCTGCCCCTACGATGCGGCCGACGCCCTCGCGGACAGCGACGACGTGGACGACGTGCGCCGGGCCTTCGAGCAGCTCACGTTCCTCGGGGCGCGACCACGGGCCCAGATGGCAGCCCGGCGCCTGCGCGAGCTCGGCGCCCGCGACGTGCCCCGTGGTCCTCGTGCCAGCACCCGCGCCAACGCCGCCGGCCTCACCGCCCGCGAGGTCGAGGTGGCGGCTCTGCTGGCCGATGGTCTCACCAACGCTGGCATCGCCGATCGGCTCGTCGTCTCCCAGAAGACGGTGGACCACCACGTGTCGGCCGTCCTCACCAAGCTTGCGATCTCGAGCCGCCGGGACGTGGCCGGGGCCGCCGCCGCGATGGGGCTGGACCTCACGACTCCGCAGAGCAGCGTCGGCCGCTGAGCCGAGCGCGGGAGGGCGGGCCGAGGATCCCTCGGCCGGCCCGTCCGCAACGCTCAGCGCTCGGTCACGAGCAGGCCCGCACGTTCGGGTTGAAGTCCGCGAAGACGCCGGCGGGGTTGCCCTTCCAGATCCACGCGTGCAGCACCCACAGGCCGAGGTCGGGGTTGGCGTGCAGCGACTGGCCGAGCACCTGGGGCGCGGTCTCGCTCGATGACATCGGCACGATGTACTCCACCGACACCAGCTTGGGTCCCTGGTCGGTCACCTCGTACACCAGGGCCTCGGGCACCAGCGGGTCGAGGTGGGCGTCGACGCCCTTGAGGTAGTGGATGCCCATGCCGCCGCTGGCGTCGTCGAAGCACACGTCGAGCAGGTCGTACCCCGCCTGGGTGGCGGCCGACACGTCGTGGAACTGCGTCGTGGCCTGGCGAACCCTGGCCAGGTCGCCCCGCCCGACGGGCCCATCGGCGCCCGAGGGCGAACCGGTGGCAGCCAGGCCCGCCAGTGCCAGCGACGTGCAGGCCGCCACCGCAGCCGCGACGCGCACGGCCCTCATCGTGACGCCCCGTAGAAGTACGGGTCGAGCACGGTGACCTGGCTGATCTGGTCGACGGGCAGCCCGTTGGTGTCGGCCGCGTTCCGGATGGCCTCCGGGGTGGGGGCGTCGTAGATGCACCAGGTCGTGCGGTCGTCGTCGCTCACGTAGGAGTGCACCCACGTCACCTCCTGGTCGCCGTTGCCGGCCACGATCCCCTCGACCGCCTTGCGGCCGGTGTCGTCGATCGGGAAGCGCAGGCCGTCGGGGAACGAGCGCTGGACGAGGTACCTGGGCATGACTGCCTCCTGGGTGGTCGAGGAGGCCGGATTGACCTCCCCTGCACCGTACGAAGGCCCGAGACCCGTGCCATCGGGACCCGCTCCCCAGGTTGCGCCCACCGACACCCCATCTTGGCGACGGAGCCCAAGGCCCCATGTCCCTCCTGCGTCACGCCCGAGCCGGCCAGCACGCGCCGAGCGCTTGCGCGCCCTGCCCGCCCCAGCGGGCCGGCCGGCTGAGGGAGACGCGTCAGGCGTTGGCCGTCATCTTCTCGTACTCGGTGGCCAGCTCATAGAGAGCCGCCTTGCCGTCGCCTTGGTACGACGAACCGTGCATGATCGCCAGCGTGGAGGGCTCGAGGTCGCCGAGCGCTCGCAGGGTGGCGCCCGTGTGCGGAGCCAGGCAGGTGGCGTGGAACATGTGCTCCGCCGCCATGGCCGGGTCGACCACCGCGTCGGTGGTGAGGGCGGGTGGGGCGCCGAGGTGGCTGAGGAGGTCGCCGCTGAAGAGCGTGCCGGTGGTCTCCTCGAAGAGGAGCTGGGCCTCCCAGCCGTGGGGCACGTGGGGCGTGGGGATCTGGCGCAGGCGCTTGCCGCCGATGTCGAGCACCTCGCCGTCCTCGAGCACGCGGGGGGGACGGTCGCACAGGTCGTTGAGCGACACATCGCAGCCGAGAGCCCCGAAGGCCACCTGGCTGTTCGGTGCCGCCGCCAGCCACATGTTCATCGAGCCGCACTCATCCGACTCGACGTGCCCGAAGGAGATCCAGCGCAGCGACTCCACCGGGATCACCGTCGCCACGGCCTCGGCCACGAGCGGGAAGAGCCCTCGCATGCCGGTGTGGAAGAGCAGCGGCTCCTCCCCGCGTACGAGGAACTGGTTGAAGGTGAACCCCTCGGGGCTCACGTCGGGGATCCAGGTCGAGATGCGGAAGATGTCGGGTGCGATCTCGTCCACTGTGGGTGTCATGGGTTCCATGCCCTGAGGGCGTTCAGGACCGGTACGTCCCGTTCAGTCAGGACTGAACGATCCAGCGCGTGTCGCCGTCGACAGGGTCGTAGGCGCAGTACATGCCGGTGCGCACCCCGCGGTCGAGCGCCGCGCCCGATCCGGGCAAGGCCTCGACGAGCTTGGCCAGCGCGGCGCGCAGGGCACGGGTCACGTTGAGGCGGGCCCGCTCCGCCGCCGAGGCCGCCACCCTGCTACGGCCCCCGAGGCCGAAGGCCTGCGCCAGCTGGCCCACCAGCGCGTCGAGCTCGCCGTGCAGGGCTTCGGCGTCGTCGAGCCGACCCTCGTCGAGGGCGTCCTCGGCGGCGGTGCGCAGCGCCTCGATGCGGTGCCGATAGGCGGTGCGGGCCTGCGTGTCGAGGAGCTCGCCGGCATCGCCGAGGGCTCGCCGGTCGGGTTGGCCGGCCGTGCCCACCCCCTCGATGCGGTCGACCAGGTCGAGGGCGTGACGCTCGACGCCTGGGGCGGCCACCAGCTCGGCCAGGTAGCGCAGGCCCTTGGTGTCGCGGAGGCGCACGCTGGTGCCGTCGCTGGACGCCACCCACCAGCCACCGTCGTGGGCGAGCGTGGCCGTGGGGACGTCGCGTCCTCGCGGCACCCGCTGTGGGGAGAGCCGCTCGAGCAGCGCGGAGGCGGTCGGTGTGAGCACGACGTCGAGCGTCGCCACCGCCGCCGCCGCCGCCCGTGCCGTTGCCGCCGCGGGGCCGACCGCACCGACCTGCTCGTGGAGACGGGCCAGATCGAGCTGGAGGGTGGTGCGCAGCCACGGCAGCTGGGTGGCGTCGAGGTCGTCGATCGTCGTCTCGAGCGCGGCGATGGCCCCGCTGATGTCGCCGGCGGCCGTCATGAGCCGGGCCCGCGCTGCCACCGAGCGGGCCCTCAGCGTGGGCACCGTGAGGGCTCGGGTGCGCTCCTGGAGCGCCTCGCAGGTGGCCGTCGCAGCGTCGAGATCGCCGGTGGTGAGATGGGTGTCGACGAGCAGGGTGAGCAGCTCCACGGCTCGCAGCTGGTCGTCGCCGATCAGTCGCAGACCCCGCTGCGCGGTGGCCAGGGCGAGGTCGTGATCGCCGCGCTCGAGGTGCAGCCGAGCGGCCGGGAGGAGGGCTTGCATCGACTGGTCCTTGCCGAGCAGCAGCGCCTCGGCGTCGGCGAAGCGGCCCTGGCGGGTGCGCAGGTCGGCCAGGGCGATGGCTGGATGCCAGGCCGGTGTGCCCCCCATGGCCGCCTCGAAGTCGGCGATCGACTTCACGAGCACCGCTTCGGCGGCGCTCCACTGGCCCATCTCCATGAGCAAGGTGGCGTGCACGCTGTCGCAGTGGCTCGACAGGAAGGCAGGTCCGGGCGGCGCGGTGCCGATGAGGCCCTGCTGACGCAGGAGGTCCGCCCAGGTGCTCGCTCGCCCGAAGTCGGCCGCGAAGCAGCAGGCCGTGAAGAAGGAGCACACCGACTTGGCCGCCGCGCCGGCGTCATCGGCAGGTCCGCAGGCGAGGGCCATGGCCTCGTCGAGCAGGTCCATGCCCTCAGCCAGTCGACCGGCCTGTACGTGGGCGAGGCCGGCATCGGCCAGCGCCTTGGTCTCGAGGTTGAGGTCGCCGAAGCGGCGGGCGCGGTCGAGGGCCAGCTCGGCGTTGGCCAGCAGCACGGCGGGGTCGTCGACGTCGCAGCCCATGGCCGCCACCGCTACCCATCCCTGCTCCAGGCACGGCGGCTGGTCCGCTACCAGGCGCGCCGCTCGCGCGAACCACGCCCGGGCGGCGGTCATGTTGCCGAGGTAGTTCGCCATGGTGTCGCCGAGGCGCACGCAGGCCATGGCGGCCTGGCACGGTCGGTCGGCGGCCGTGAAGCCCCGGATGGCCGCCGAGAGGTGGGCGATGGCCGCGTCGGCATCGAGGCGGCCGAAGGCCTCGCCCGCGCGCGCCAGCGCCTGCTCCGCCTCCTCGCTCCCCGACATGGTGCCAGCATCCCACCTGGGAGGGATGTCACCGCGGGTCCCTAGCCTCAGGGGGTGACCATCGAACCGGCCGCCCGCGCGCTGCTCCACCAGCTGACGGGCAACCCGGCAGCCGAGTTCCGGCCCGGCCAGCTGGAGGCCATCACCCGCCTCGTCGACCAGCGCGGCCGCACCCTGGTGGTGCAGCGCACGGGCTGGGGCAAGAGCGCTGTGTACTTCGTGGCCACCCGACTCCTGCGCGATGCGGGGGCCGGGCCCACCGTGCTGATCTCGCCCCTGCTGGCCTTGATGCGCAACCAGCTCGATGCCGCGGCGCGGGCCGGGGTGGCCGCCGTCACCATCAACAGCGCCAACCAGGACGACTGGCCCGAGATCGAGGAGCAGATCCGCGTCGGGACGGTCGACCTGCTGCTCATCTCCCCGGAGCGACTGCAGAACGACCGCTTCCGCGCGGACGTGCTCCCGCACCTGCTCGCCGAGCTCGGGATGCTGGTGGTCGACGAGGCCCACTGCATCAGCGACTGGGGCCACGACTTCCGGCCCGACTACCGCCGGATCGCGCAGGTCCTGCAGCGGCTGCCGTCCACCGTCCCGGTGCTCTGCACCACGGCCACCGCCAACGATCGCGTGATCGCCGACGTGGTGGCCCAGCTCGGCGACGAGCTCGAGGTGCTGCGGGGTCCCCTCGAGCGCGAGTCGCTGCGCCTGGCCGTCGTCGACCTGCCGGGCGCCGCTGAGCGCCTGGCCTGGCTGGCCACGGTCGTGCCCGACCTGCCCGGCTCGGGGATCATCTACTGCCTCACCATCCACGACACCCGCCGGGTGGCCGAGTGGCTCCGCACCCAGGGGATCGACGCCCGGGCCTACAGCGGCGACGACGATCCCACCGTGCGCATCGGCCTCGAGGACGCCCTGCTGAGCAACGAGCTGAAGGCTCTGGTGGCCACCTCTGCCCTGGGCATGGGGTTCGACAAGCCCGATCTCGGGTTCGTCATCCACTACCAGTCGCCCGGCTCGCCGATCGCCTACTACCAGCAGGTCGGGCGGGCTGGTCGGGCCCTCGAGGAGGCCTACGGCATCCTCCTGTGCGGGCACGAGGACAGCGACATCCAGGACCACTTCATCACCACGGCCTTCCCCGAACGGCAGCAGGCCGAGGGCGTGGTCGATCTGCTCGCCGCCGGCGACGGCTCCGTCACGATGGCCGAGATCGAAGGTGCCGTGAACCTCCGGCGGAGCCGGCTCACGCTGCTGCTCAAGGTGCTGGAGGTCGACGGTGCCGTGACCCGAGCCGGCGGGCGCTGGCGGCGCACGGCCGAGCCGTGGACGTACGACGCCGAGCGGGTGGAGCGCGTGACCGCCCACCGGCGCGACGAGCAGGACGCGATGGCGGCCTACGCCTCGTCCACCACGTGTCGCATGGTGCAGCTGCGCACCCAGCTCGACGACCCCGATGCGGCCGTGTGCGGTCGGTGCGACGCCTGCGCCGGCACGACCTGGACGGTCGAGCTGCCGAGTGCCCTCGTGGCCGCCGCCCTCACCCACCTGCGCCGAGGCGACCAGGTCCTCGAGCCGCGCCTGCGCTGGCCCGGCGGAGGGGCGGGGCTGCCGACGGGCAACATCCGTGTCGGCGAGCGCGTCGAGCCGGGGCGGCTGCTGTGCGTCGAGGGCGACGGTGGCTGGGGTTCGGTGGTGCGGGAGGCGCGGCAGACCGGGGTGGCGCCCATCGAGCTGCTCCACGCCACCGAGGAGCTCGTGCGCCGGTGGAGCCCCCAGCCCTGGCCGTCCTGGATCAGCTTCGTGCCGTCCGCCGCCTCCACGGTGCCGGCCGACCTCGCCGCCGCCCTCGGCGAGGTGCTCGGCCTGGCGGTGGTCGACGCCGTGGCGCGGGTGACACCGCGGCCGCCGCAGGCGACGATGGACAACAGCGCCCAGCAGCTGGCCAACGTGCTCGACGCCTTCGCCGTCACGGTCGACGTGCCGCCTGGCCCGGTCCTCCTCGTGGACGACGTGGCCGGTTCACGCTGGACGGTGACCGTCGTGGGCGCCCTCCTGCGCCGGGCCGGCGCCGGCCCCGTCCACCCGCTGGTCCTGGCCCAGGCCCGCAGCTGAGCGCTCCATCCCGGAGAGCGCTGACGAGCGCCCTGCGCGAGACTCGACGGGCCAGCGAAGTCTCGCCGGCCGGAGGGCAGCGCCAGGGGGCACGGACATGACCGATCCGATCAAGGACTACGAGACAGCAGCCGACGGCTTCGCGGCGGTGCTGGCCAAGTGCGCCGACCAGCTCGACGGCACGTCGCCGTGCGAGGGGTGGACCGGCCAGGACGTGGTCGACCACGTCTTCGGTGGGATGACTCACTTCACCGGGGTCTTCGGGGGGACGACGCCGGCCGAGGCCGACGCCGACGCCGACCTGTCGGAGCGCTACCGCACCCTTCGGGCCGCCTTCGTGGCGGCCTGCGCGGCGCCTGGCGCCCTGGAGATCAGCGTGCCGAGCCCGTTGGGCGGCGAGATGCCCGGGGCCGCCATGCTCGGCATCCTCACCACTGACACCCTGATCCACACGTGGGACCTGGCGCGCGCCGCGGGCACGGACGTCGAGCTCGAGCCCGACCTGCTCGAGCGCAGCTGGCAGGGCTTGGTGCCGATCGAGTCCATGGTCCGCCGGCCGGGCGTGTTCGGCCCGGCCGTCGAGGTGCCCGAGGACGCGCCGTTCCAGGACCGGGCCCTGGGGTTCTTCGGCCGCCAGCCCTAGTCCCCACTCGTGCTGCACAGCACGAGGACGGGCTAGCGGAACTCGAGGCCCTCGAAGTCGCCCTTGCGGCGCCAGGCGTCGATGTACTGGAAGTAGGCCATGGCCCCAGCCGGGTAGCCGGCGATCATGGCCCAGCCACTGCCGCCCGGCTTGCCTTCGTTGTTGTAGTAGCCGGGCGTGCAGTCGGGGTTGCCGAGGAACGACATCGGGTTGCCGTCGATCATCTGCACCCAGGCCTGCTCGGCTTCCTCCGAGACCTCGACCTCCTCGGCGCCCACCTCGAGGGCGTGGGCCACGATCGTGGCGATCGTCGCACCCGCCTCGGTGAGGTTGTGGGTGATGTTCGAGATGAGGTTCG
>JBKJIL010000003.1:0-14586 GCA_046598435.1 Acidimicrobiales bacterium | reverse complement strand
GTCACCGACGCGAAGCCGATCATCACCACCCGGTTCGGGCTGGAGGACGGTCACACCCTCGAGCGCTACCTCGCCACCGGGGGCTACGAGGGCATCAAGGCCGCACTGGCCAAGAAGCCCGCCGACGTCATCGAAGAGGTCAAGACCGCGAGCCTGCTCGGCCGGGGCGGGGCCGGGTTCCCCGCCGGCGTCAAGTGGGGCTTCTGCCCGCCGGGGGTGTGGCCGCGCTACCTCGTCGTCAACGGCGACGAGTCAGAGCCCGGCACCTACAAGGACCGCCTCCTCATGGAGCGCGATCCGCACCAGCTCATCGAGGGCGTCCTCATCGCCTGCTACGCCATCGGCGCCGCGCAGGCCTTCCTCTACGTCCGCGGCGAGATGGCCCTGGCCCAGGAGCGGATCGCCCAGGCCCTCAACGACGCCTACGCGGCCGGCTACATCGGCAAGAACATCCTCGGTTCGGACTTCTCCGTCGACGTGGTCCTGCACTGGGGTGCCGGTGCCTACATCGTGGGCGAGGAGACGGCGCTCATCGAGTCGTTGGAGGGCAACCGCGGCATGCCGCGCTTGAAGCCCCCGTTCTTCCCCGCCGCGAAGGGCCTCTACCTGCAGCCCACCGTCGTGAACAACGTGGAGACGCTGGCCAACCTGCCGTGGATCCTCACCAACGGCGGCGCCAAGTTCGCCGCGCTGGGCGCCGAGACCAGTCGCGGCACCCGCATGTTCGCGGTGTCGGGGCACGTGAAGAACCCGGGCGTGTACGAGGTGGAGTTCGGCGTCACGACCTTCCGCGACCTCATCTTCGCCCCCGTGTACGGCGGCGGCATCCGCGACGGCAACCAGCTCAAGGCCTTCATCCCTGGTGGCGCCTCAGCCCCGTGGTTCTACGACGAGCACCTCGACCTGCCCCTCGAGGCCGGCGCCGTGGGCGCGGCCGGCTCGATGCTCGGCTCGGGTGCCATCGTGGTCATGGACGACACCACCGATGCGGTGAAGGCGGCCTGGCGCGTCGTGCGCTTCTTCGCTCGCGAGTCGTGCGGCAAGTGCACTCCTTGTCGCGAGGGCACCAGCTGGTTGGAGAAGGTGCTTCGACGCATCCTCGACGGCCACGGCCGACCCGAGGACGTCGGGCTGCTGCTCGACGTGTGCGACAACATCAGCCCCGGCATCGCCTGGCCGCCGAAGCAGACGACCATCTGTCCGCTCGGACCCTCGGCCGTGTCGCCCATCGCCTCGGCGGTCGTGCGCTTCAAGGACGAGTTCATCGCCTACTGCGGCGGCACTGCCACCTCGCCCGTGGCGATCAACGGGAAGGCCTACCTGCCGATGCCCACCAGGAAGCCCACCGAGGTGGCCGGTGTCTGACACGCAGGCTCCCGCCGACGTCGTGATCCTCACGGTCAACGGCAAGCAGATCGAGGCCCGGCCGGGCGAGCTCGTCATCGAGGCCGCCGAGCGCAACGGCACCTACATCCCCCGCTTCTGCTACCACCCGCGCCTCGAGCCGGTGGGCATGTGCCGGATGTGCATCGTCGACATCGACACGGGCCGCGGCCCTGCCCTGCAGCCGGCCTGCATGATCCCGGTGGCGCCCGACATGGTCGTCGACACCGAGAGCGAGGTGACCAAGAAGGCCCAGGACGGCGTCCTCGAGTTCCTCCTGGTGAACCACCCCCTCGACTGCCCCGTGTGCGACAAGGGCGGCGAGTGCCCCCTGCAGGACCAGACGATGTCGTACGGCCCGGGCGAGAGCCGCTTCATCGAGGAGAAGCGCCACTACGAGAAGCCGATCCCGATCAGCGACCTCGTCGCCCTCGACCGCGAGCGCTGCATCCTCTGCGATCGGTGCACCCGCTTCGCCAGCGACGTCGCCGGCGACACCCTGATCCACTTCCAGGACCGCGGCAACCAGACCCAGGTCAACACGTTCCCGGACCACCCCTTCGCCAGCTACTTCAGCGGCAACACGGTGCAGATCTGCCCGGTGGGCGCCCTCACGGCCACGCCCTACCGCTTCAAGGCCCGCCCCTGGGACCTCGACCAGGTGGAGAGCACCTGCACCGGGTGCTCGGTGGGCTGCCGCACCCTCGTGCAGTCGAGCCGCAACGAGATCCTCCGCTATCAGGGCGTCGACATCGACCCCGTCAACTGGGGCTGGCTGTGCGACAAGGGCCGCTTCGGCTTCGAGTCCGTCAACAGCAAGGACCGCCTCGGGGCACCGCTCGTGCGCACCGGGAGCTCGCTCGCGCCGGTCGCCTGGGGTCCGGCCCTGTCCAAGGCCGCGGCCGCGCTGCGCGACGCGGATCCGACCCGCGTGGCGGTGCTGGGCGGGGCGCGCCTCACCAACGAAGACGCCTACGCCTGGGCCAAGCTGGCCAAGGGCGTGCTCGGCACCGACAACGTCGACGCCCAGATGGGCGACGGCCTGCCCGCCGAGCTCGTGCTGGGCCTGCCGCGCGCCACCATCGACGACGTCTGCGCTCCGGGCGGCACCGTCTTGCTGCTCGCGCCGGACCTGAAGGAGGAGCTGCCGGTCCTGTTCCTGCGGCTCCGCCACGCCGTCGTGAACGACAAGGTCACGGTGATCGAGCTGGCGTCTCGTCGCTCGTCGGTCTCCGAGCTGGCCGCCACCACCCTCCTGCACCGCCCTGGCGCGGAGGCTGAGCTCGTGGCCGCCCTGCTCGCCGGCTCCACGGATCGTGAGGTGGGGGGCATCGAGCCCGAGGCCGTCGCCGCCGCCGCTGCCCTCCTTGCCAGGGGCCCCGTCACGGTCGTGCTCGGCCGAGCCAACGTGGCCGACAGCGGGGCCGGGATCGTGGCCGCCGCCGCTGCCATCCACGCCGCCCACCCCGAGGTGCGCTTCCTCTCCGCCCTGCGCCGCGGCAACGTGCACGGCGCCCTCGACATGGGGCTCGCTCCGGGGCTGCTGCCCGGGCGCGTCGACCTCGACGACGCCGCTCAGTGGTACCGCGACGGCGGTTGGGCCAACGTCCCCACGGCACGAGGCCTCGACGCCACCGGGATCTTGCAGGCCGCTGCGGCCGGCAAGATCGACGTGCTGGTCCTGCTCGGTGCCGACCCGCTCTCCAACTTCCCCGATGCCGCCCTCGCCACGAAGGCGATCGCCGGGGCCCGCACCGTCATCGCCATCGAGCAGTTCCTCACCGCAGCGGCCGAGCAGGCCGACGTGGTGCTGGCCGCGGCTGGCTACGCCGAGGTCGACGGCACCACCACGAACCTCGAAGGCCGCGTCAGCACCGTGGCCCGCAAGATCACACCCCCGGGCACCGCTCGGTCCGACTGGATGATCGCCGCCGAGCTGGCCCGCCTGCTCGGCCACGACCTCGGGCTCACCTCCGTGGAGGAGATCTGGGCCGAGATCGAATCGCTGGCCCCGAGCCACGCCGGCCTCACCTGGGACGCGCTGCACAGCCACGACGCCCGCGACGGCGTGGTCGTCCCCCTCGCCGCCGCACCCGTCCCCGAGGAGCCCAGCGGGCCCGTCGCGGCGACGGATGCCGACGCCGCGGACGCCGCTGACGCTCCCGAGGTCTCGACCCCGACCGGCCCGGCCCGCCCGAACCTGGTCAGCTACAGCGCATCGCCGTCGACCCAGGCCCCCCCGCTCGACGCCTACTCGCTGCGCCTCGTCGCCACCCGCCGGCTCTACGACCTCGGCACCGCCACGCAGCACTCGCCGTCCATGGCGGGCCTGTCGTCGGACAACACCGTGCGCCTGCACCCCCACGACTTCGATCGGCTGGGCATCGATGCCGGTGCAACGGTGTCGCTGACGGCGGCCGGTGGCTCCATCAAGCTGCCGGCCCACCCCGACGGGGGAGTGCCGAAGGGCTCGGCGGCGGTGCTGGTGAACCAGCCGGGCCCGGTCGTCGGCGCACTCATCGATGCCGGCAACCTCGTCACCGACGTGCGGGTGGAGCGGGCATGAACCTCCTCGCCCTCGACCCGCTGCTGGCTGGCCACGTCGACTTCGGCATCGTGGCCATCGTGCTGCTCAAGGTCCTCATCACCTTCGTGCTGCTCCTGGTGGGCGTGATGCTCATGATCTGGTTCGAGCGCAAGCTCCACGCCGACATGAGCAACCGGATCGGACCGAACCGGGCCGGGCCCTTCGGCATCCTCCAGACGCTCGCCGACGGTGTGAAGTTCTTCTTCAAGGAGGACCTCATCCCGGATCGGGCGGACCGCAAGGTGTTCATCCTGGCCCCGTTCCTCTCGATGGTGCCGGCCTTCTTGACGTTCTCGGTCATCCCGATCGGTGGCGTGTTCACCGCGGAGAAGCAGGGGGCCGTGAAGATCTTCGGCCACCACACCTGGCTGCAGCTTGCCGATCCGCCCATCGGGGTCCTGCTGATCCTCGCCATGTCCTCGATTGCCGTGTACGGCGTGATGCTGGCCGGCTGGTCATCCGGCTCGAAGTACCCGCTGCTCGGTTCGGTCCGGGCCTCGGCTCAGATGGTGTCCTACGAGGCGGCCCTCGGCCTGTCCGTCGTGACCGTGGTGATGCTGGCCGGCTCGCTGTCCACCCATGACATCGTGATGAGCCAGGCCGGGGAGGGCTTCGCCGGCATCATCCCCGCCTGGAACATCGTGGTCACCGGGCTCGTGCCCTTCGTGATCTTCGTGATCGCCGGCACGGCCGAGCTGAACCGGCCTCCCTTCGACCTCGTCGAGGCCGAGCAGGAGCTGGTGGGCGGCTTCCACACCGAGTACTCGTCGATCCGCTTCGCGCTGTTCTTCCTGGCCGAGTTCATGAACACGGTCACGATGTCGGCCATCATCGTCACGCTGTTCCTCGGCGGGCCGGCCGGTCCCACCTTCTTCGGACCCGACTGGATGTGGGGTCCGATCTGGTTCATGGCCAAGCTCGGCCTGTTCCTGTTCATGTTCGTCTGGTTCCGGGCCACACTGCCCCGCTTCCGGTACGACCAGCTCATGGACCTCGGGTGGAAGGTGCTCATCCCGCTGGCCCTCGGCTGGCTGCTCCTGCTGGCCACCATCAACATCGCTCGCGACGCCGACTGGAACCTGCCCCTCGTGGTCGCGGGAGGCTTCGTCGTCATGGTCGCCGCCTATGGCGGCCTCACCGCCGCCATCCGCACCGCCCAGCGCCGTCGCGACCCCGAGACCCAGGAGGTGCACTCGTAATGGGCTACCTCGAGGGCTTCAAGATCACCTTCGGCAAGATGTTCAAGGGCACCCACTCCGGGGCCACCGTCACTGTCCCCTACGTCAAGGACACGGGTCCGAAGCGTGAGAAGCCGGCCCGGCTCCACGGCCGCCACGTGCTCAACCGCTACGAGGACGGCATGGAGAAGTGCATCGGCTGCGAGCTGTGCGCGGGCGTCTGCCCGGCCCGCTGCATCTACGTGCGCGGGGCCGACAACCCGCCCGACGACCCGGTGTCGCCGGGCGAGCGGTACGGCTTCATCTACGAGATCAACTACCTGCGGTGCATCCACTGCGACCTGTGCGTGGAGGCCTGCCCCACCGAGGCCATCACCGAGTCGAAGCTCTTCGAGTTCTCCTTCACCAACCGCCAGGACGCCATCTACACCAAGGCGGAGCTGGTGGTGGGCGACGACGGCCTGCCTCAGCAGCTCCCGTGGGAGGACTGGTCCGACCTCGAGAAGGTCGCCGGCGACACCTCGGCGTGGGTGCGGGCCACTGCTCCGTCGGGCTCGGCCGCCTACGAGGGCGTCGTGGCTTGGTCGGGCGAGCTGGGCTTCGGCGTGAAGGCGCCCGAGCTCGGCCAGACCGCCCCGGAGCCGGCCGTCGCCGCTCCCGACGACCACGACGACGGGCACGACCACGACGGGCACGGCCACGGCGGAGGACACCACTGATGGTCGAGCTCGCCGTCTTCTTCGTTGCCGCCGTCATCTGCCTGGGCGGCGCCCTCGGCGTGGTGCTGAACCGCAACCCGGTGCACGCCGCCCTGTCCCTCGTGGCCACCCTGTTCGGCATCGCCGTGCTGTTCGTGGCCCAGGACGCCAACTTCCTGGCTGCCGTGCAGATCATCGTCTACGCCGGGGCCATCGTCGTGCTGTTCCTCTTCGTGCTGATGCTCCTCGGCGTCGACCGGGCCGAGGACCTCTCCATCGAGCCCCTCGGCGGCCAGCGCATCGCGGCGCTCGTGATCGGTGCCGGCGTGCTGGCGCTGCCCCTTCTGGCCCTCGTGTCGACGGAGGGCGAGGCCACCGGAGCCCGGCCCGCCGCCACCGACGCCAACCACATGGTCGAGGGCGTGGCTGACATCGACCAGCTGGGCCGGTCGCTGTTCACCGACTACCTGTTCGCGTTCGAGGTCACCTCCGTGCTCCTCGTGATCGCCGTGGTCGGTGCCGTGGTGCTGGCCCGCAAGGTCAAGCGGGCCGACCTCGTCGACGACCCGCTGGTGTCGGCCGCCGAGGCCCCTGCCGACGAGCAGCCCGCCGACGATGCCACCGAGGTGGATGCATGATCGCTGTCGCCGAGGTCACCCCGGCCTGGTACCTGGTGCTGGCGTCGATGCTGTTCGCCGTCGGTGCTGTCGGCCTCCTGGTGCGTCGCAACCCTCTCGTGATGTTCATGTGCGTTGAGCTGATGCTCAACGCCGTGACGCTCACCTTCGTCACCTTCTCCCGGATGCTGCAGGACGTGCACGGCCAGACGGTCGTGGTGTTCGTGCTGGTGGTGGCGGCCGCGGAGGTCGTCGTCGGCCTCGGGATCATCGTGGCGCTCCTCCGCAAGCAACCGGCCGCCACGGCCGACGACCTCACGGTCCTGAAGGGATAGCGCAGCCGTGCTCGATCTCGTCTGGCTCATCCCCGCGCTCCCGCTGGCGGGCTTCCTCGTGCTCGTCCTCGCCGGCCGCCGCCTCGGCGAGCCCGGCGCGGGCTGGCTGGCCACGCTCGCCTCCGCTGGTGCCTTCCTCGCCACCTGCGTGGTGTTCGTGGGCCTGCTCCGCGAGGACCACGCCGGCCGTCACCACGTCCTGACCCTGTTCGAGTGGCTCCCGGCCGGCGGCTTCAGCGTGGATGTCGGCTTCCTGGCCGACCCGCTGTCGATCACGATGGCGCTGTTCATCACCGGGATCGGCACCCTGATCCACCTGTACTCGATCGGGTACATGCACGGGGACCCGAACTTCTCCAAGTTCTTCGTCTACCTGAACCTCTTCGTCTTCTCCATGCTGATGCTGGTGCTGGGCGACAACATGCTCCTCACCTTCCTCGGGTGGGAGGGCGTGGGCACCTGCTCCTACTTCCTCATCTCCTTCTGGTTCACGAAGGACGCCAACGCCTCGGCCGGCAAGAAGGCGTTCGTGACCAACCGGGTGGGCGACTGGGGCTTCATGGTCGCCATGTTCCTCACCTTCGCCACCGTCGGCTCGCTGAGCTACACCACCGTGCTCGAGCGAGCCCCGGAGATCGCGCCGGTAACGGCCACCGCCATCGCCCTTCTGCTCTTCGTCGGTGCTTGCGGCAAGTCGGCGCAGCTCCCGCTGTTCGTGTGGCTCCCCGACGCCATGGCCGGCCCCACCCCGGTGTCCGCGCTCATCCACGCCGCCACCATGGTCACCTCCGGCGTGTACCTCATGACCCGCGTGAGCCCGATCCTGGCGCAGGGCTACGACTGGGCGCCGAGCATCATCGCCTGGGTCGGTGTGCTCACCGCCCTCTTCGCCGCCACCATCGCCGTCGCCCAGACCGACATCAAGAAGGTGCTGGCCTACTCGACGATCAGCCAGCTCGGCTACATGTTCCTGGCCGTGGGCTCCGGCGCCTACGTCGCCGCCATCTTCCACATGGTCACCCACGCCTTCTTCAAGGCGCTCATGTTCCTCGGGTCGGGCTCGGTCATCCACGGCATGCACGACGAGCAGGACATGCGCCGCATGGGTGGCCTCCGCAAGCTGATGCCCATCACGGCCAGCACCTTCATCGTGGGCTG
The DNA here is from genome assembly GCA_046598435.1 of Acidimicrobiales bacterium. Classification (GTDB taxonomy): domain Bacteria; phylum Actinomycetota; class Acidimicrobiia; order Acidimicrobiales; family VFJN01; genus VFJN01. The sequence goes on along the minus strand of JBKJIL010000003.1, from coordinate 6,630 downwards.
GCTGGCCATCGCCGGCGTCCCGCCCTTCGCCGGCTTCTGGTCGAAGGACGAGATCCTCCTGTTCGCCTACGACAAGAGCCCTGCCCTCTGGGCCGTCGGCCTCGTCACAGCGCTCCTGACCGCCTTCTACATGAGCCGCCAGGTGTTCATGGTCTTCTTCGGCGAGGAGCGCTGGCGGGACGCGCCGGCCGACGACCACTCGTCGGAGGCCGCCGACGCCCACGACGCCGCCCACGGCGGGCACGGTGCCGAGCCCCACGAGTCGCCGTGGCTCATGACGGTCCCGCTGGTCGTGCTGGCCGGGTTGTCGGCCCTCGGCGGCGCCCTGAACCTCCCCTTCACCAAGGACCTCCACTTCCTCGAGCGCTGGCTCGAACCGGTCCTCGAGGGCAACGAGCGGGTGATCGACGTGGCCACCGGCACCAAGGTGGGTCTCGCCGGCATCGCCGTCCTGGCCGGCGTCATCGGCATCGGGCTGGCGGCGCGCATCTACCTGCAGCGCCGCATGGAGCCCGTCGAGCCGGCCATCCTGGCCGACGGCTGGCGCTACGACAGCGCCATCTCGGCCTTCATGGGGGGACCCGGCCAGGCCGGCTTCCAGGCCACCGCTGACTTCGACGGCAGCGTCGTGGACGGCGCCGTCAACGGTGTCGCCACGCTCGTGCGCGGCAGCGGCTCCCGTCTGCGGGTCCTCCAGACCGGCTACGTCCGCAGCTACGCCCTCGGCGTGGCCGTCGGCGTCGTCGCCCTCCTCGGCTACTTCCTGACTCGAGTCTCCTTCTGATGCTGACCTCGATCCTCGCCTCCGAAGCGGCCGACACGATCGGCTCCTCCCCGCTCACGCTGGCCATCGCCATCCCCTTCATCGGTGCGCTCGTGGTGTCGGCCATCCCGAAGGGCCGGGTGGAGCTGCACCGGCTCGTCGCCCTGCTGTTCGCCTCGGGCACGGGTGCCCTCACGGTCTGGCTGCTGGCCGCCTTCGACGGGCACGACGCCGGGTTCCAGTTCGAGGTCAACCGCACCTGGATCGCCGACTTCGGGATCTCGTGGCACCTCGGCATCGACGGCATCTCGCTGTTCCTCGTCGTGCTGTCGGGCCTGCTGTTCCCGCTGGCCATCCTCGCCGTCACGCCCCACCACGACCCGAAGCCGTACTACGCGTGGTTGCTGGTGCTGCAGGCTGGCTGCATCGGGGTGTTCTGCTCGCTCGACTTGTTCCTGTTCTTCGTGATGTTCGAGATCGTCCTCGTGCCGATGTACTTCCTCATCGGCGGCTGGGGCTACGCGGACCGGGTCTACGCAGCGCTCAAGTTCTTCATCTTCACGATGTTCGGCTCCGCCCTGATGCTGGTCGGGATCGTCAGCCTGGCCTTCCTCCACCAGGACGGTCTGCGCGACGAGAACACGGCCAAGGCGGCCGAGGTGCGAGCCGCTTCCCAGCAGCAGATCGCCGACATCTCGGCCAGTGCCCAGGGCCTCGACCCGACCGACCCGACCAGCCAGGCCGCCTTCGACGAGCTGTCGGCCCAGATCGACGCCATCAACGCCGACACCGATGCCCAGGTCGCGGCCCTCGGCGATCCGAAGCTGGACTTCGACCTCGTGAACATCGCCGAGGCGCAGACCGTGGAGGACACCTCCACGAGCGCCAACCCGCTCGACTGGGGCGCAGCACGGTGGATCTTCCTCGCCTTCGCCCTGGCCTTCGCCGTGAAGGTGCCGCTGTTCCCGCTCCACACCTGGCTGCCCGACGCCCACACCCAGGCGCCCACCGCCGGATCGGTGATCCTGGCCGGCGTGATGCTGAAGCTCGGCACCTACGGGTTCGTGCGCTTCGGCCTGTACCTGTTCCCGAGCGCCACCGTGTTCTTCGCCCCCGCCCTTGTCACGCTGGGCGTGATCGGCATCATCTACGGCGCCGTCGTGGCCACCATGCAGAAGGACCTCAAGCGCCTCGTCGCCTACTCCTCGGTGGCCCACCTCGGGTTCATCGTGCTCGGCACCTTCGCCCTCACCACCCAGGGCATCCAGGGCGGCGTGATGCAGATGGTCAACCACGGCATCTCCACCGGCGCCCTGTTCCTCCTCGTCGGGATGATCTACGACCGCCGCCACACCCGTGAGATCGCGGCCCTGAAGGGGCTCCAGAAGTCGGCGCCCATCCTGGCCGGAGTGTTCACGGTGGTGATGCTGAGCTCGATCGGTCTCCCCGGCCTCAACGGCTTCGCGGGCGAGTTCCTCATCCTGGTGGGGTCGTTCCTCACCCGACGCTGGTTCACCGTCGTCGCCGCGGCGGGCGTGATCCTCGCTGCCCTCTACCTCCTCTGGGCCTACCAGCGGGTGTTCCACGGCGAGCCCGACGGCGACAACGCCGAGGTCGCCGACCTGACCTGGCGAGAGGGCCTGATCATGGCTCCGCTCCTCGGGCTCATCGTGTTCCTCGGCGTGTACCCGAAGCCGATGCTCGAGCGCATCGAGCCCTCGGTGCAGCGCCTGGTCGCCCACATCGAGGACAACTCCGACTACGTCGAGCCCGAGGTCGCCAAGCGCGGCGCCGGTGAGGCCTCCGAGCACTCCGATCCCGCCGAGCATGGGGAGGCCGGGTGATGCTCTCCTTGCTGGCCCTCGTCGCACAGCCGATCGAAGACGCCCCCGACCCGATCGCCCGGGTCGACGTGGCGTGGTCCGCGGTGGCTCCGGTGCTCGTGCTCGTGGGCGGCGCGCTGCTGCTCCTCGCCGCCGACGCGCTGAAGCGCCGCAAGCCGCTCAACGGCAGCTACGCCCTCGTCACCACCGTGACCGCAGGTGCTGCCATCGCTCTCGCCATCCCGCTCTGGCAGCGCGTCCAGGATGCAAACCGTGGGCCGTTCTCCACCCTCGGTCAGGCGGTGGGGGTGGACGGCTTCTCCGTGTTCAGCACCATCGTGCTGTGCAGCGCCGTGATCCTGGGTGGCCTGCTCCTCGATGGTTGGCTGCGTCGCGAGGGGATGGATGGCGCCGAGCCCTACGTGCTCATGCTCCTCTCCGCCTCGGGGGGCGTGATGATGGCGTCGGCCAACGACCTCATCGTGATGTTCCTCGGCCTCGAGATCCTCTCCATCGCCGTGTACGTGCTGGCGGCGATGCACCTGCGCAAGGTCACCTCCCAGGAGGCCGGCGTGAAGTACTTCGTGCTCGGTGCCTTCGCCTCGGCCTTCTTCCTCTACGGCATCGCCCTGATCTACGGCGGCACCGGGTCCACCAACATGGTGGAGATCTCGTCGTTCCTGGCCACGACCGTGGTGGGCGACGGCGGCCTGGTCATGGCCGGCATGGCACTGCTGCTCGTCGGGTTCGGGTTCAAGGTGGCGGCCGTGCCGTTCCACTTCTGGACCCCTGACGTGTACCAGGCCTCGCCCAGCCCGAGCGTGGCGTGGATGGCCTCCGGCGTGAAGATGGCCGGGTTCGCCGGGCTGATGCGCGTCTTCTACCTCGCCTTCCCGACCTACCGGCTCGATTGGCAGCCCATCGTGTTCGCCCTCGCCGCCATCACCTTGGTGGTGGGCTCGGTGTTGGCCGTCGTGCAGACCGACGTGAAGCGCATGCTGGCCTACTCGTCGATCAGCCACGCCGGGTTCGTGCTCGTCGGCGTGCAGGCGGCGACCGATCGCGGGGTCAAGGCGGCGCTGTTCTACCTGGCCGCCTACACGTTCATGGTGGCGGGCAGCTTCGGGGTCGTCACCATCGTCGGCCGCAAGGGGGACATCGGACACAGCCTGAGCGACTACCGGGGCCTGTCGAAGGACCGGCCGGTGCTGGCGCTCGTGTTCGCCCTGTTCCTGTTCGCCCAGGCCGGGGTGCCGCTCACGTCGGGCTTCTTCGCCAAGTTCTACGTCCTCACCGCGGCCGTGGACGCCGGGTCCCCCTGGCTGGCCGGCATCGCCATGGTGTCGTCGGTGATCGCAGCGTTCCTCTACCTGCGGATCGTCGTCGCCATGTTCATGGAGTCCGACGCCGGCGAGGAGCGCGAGCAGCGCCGCATCGAGATCCCCTTCGCGGCCGGTCTGGCCCTCGGCGTCAGCCTCCTGGTCACCCTCGTCGTGGGCCTGTTCCCCAGCGTGCTGGCCGATCCCGCGGGCGACGCCACCCCCGTGCTCGTGGCCGAGGCGTCGCCGGCAACCATCGATCCCTCGCTGCCCGGCCCCTGACCCCAGACCGCCTCGGGGGCGGTCGGCTGAACGTGCGACAGGGGCCGTTCGAGCCATACCATCGGCCCTCTCCCGCCAGCAGCCCTCCGCCGGTCGCTCTGGTGCCCTCTCGCTGGCCGGCGACCCGCGACTGATGTCCTCCTCTGTCACCAGCCTCCCCGACGTGGAGCTCGCCGAGCTCGCCCGGCTCGGCGACCGCCTGGCCTTCGAGGCGCTGCTCCAGCGCCACGACCAGCGGATGCGTGGCCTGTCCTATCGGCTCCTCGCCGACCGCCACGGCATGGACGACGCCCTCCAGGAGGCCTATCTCAAGGCCTACCGAGGGCTGCACCGGTTCAAGCCTGGGAGCGACTTCGGCACCTGGCTCTACCGCATCACCTACAACGCGTGCATCGACGAGCTGCGCAAGCGCAAGCGGTCGCCGGGCGCCACCACCGACCCGATCGACCCGATCTCGGCCCGTCCGGGACCCGAGCGCGTGGTGACAGCCGAGGAGACGGTGCGCGAGGCCCTGGCCACGCTGCCCGTGTCCCAGCGGGTGGCCGTCGTGCTCGTCGATGGCGAGGGCTTCGACCACCGCGAGGCGGCCGAGATCCTCGGCGTGGCCCCAGGGACCGTGGCGTCGCGCCTGCACCGAGCGCGGGCCGCGGTCCGACGCGCCCTCGGCGAGGACCTGGGATGACCGACGACCACGTGGCGCCGGACCCCCTCGTGCGGGCCGCTCTGCAGCTCCTTCCTGTCCCCCCGCACGAGGACGGCTTCTGGCTGGCCCTGGGTGCGGGCATGGATGCCGCACCGGCTCGGGCCGCCACCGGGGGCCACCGGCTGCACCCCCTCACCGCCACCGTCATTGCCACGGCCGACACCGACACCACCGACTCCGCCGCTGGCGTCAGCGCCTCCCCGGCAGCTGAGCCACGCGAGGCCCTGCTGCCGGGCCGAGCGATCGAGCCGGCACCCGTCGACCTGGTGCCCGACACGACGCTGGCCCTCGTCCCGCCGGGCCTTCGGCGCCGGTCCAACGCGGTCCTGTCCGCGGTGGCGGTGGCGGCCGCCGTGCTCGTCGTGGTGGCCGGCACCACCCTGGTGCGCCAGCGCGGCGGCGGACCGACCGACGTGGCCACGCTGGTCGGCGTCGACGCCGATGCTGCGGCCTCCTCGAGCACCACGCCGGTCGTCGTCAGCGACCCCTCGGATCCGGCGTCGCCCACCGGAGCGGTCCTGCGCTGGGTGGCCGCGCTCGGCGCCGGCGACATCGACGCCGCGTGGGCCGCCATGGCCCAGGGCTCCCGGGCCCACTTCGGGTCGAAGGCGACCTTCGCCGAGGAGCGAACAGGTCTCGCCGAGGGCTACGGCGCGTGGTCCGCGGCGCCTCCCGACGCCATGGTCGTCACGCCGGTGTCCGCGAGCGGCGACGGCCAGCTGGTCGTGGTCACCCTGGTGGGCACGATCGACCAGGAAGGCCAGCGGCAGCATCGAGCTGACGCCTTCCCCGTGCGCATCGTCGACGGCCAGGCCAGCGTCGAGCCGTTCGCCGTTGCCGGGGAGCTCGACTTCCTCGTGCCGGAGGACGTCCCGGCGGACGGCACCCGCCCGCTCGTCGGCCGTGACGACGAGCTGGCCGTGGTCGTCCCACGTGGCGTCGTCGCCCCCATCATCCGCCTCGACGACGGTGACACCCTCGTGTGCGGCGACGCCGAGGGCACAGAGCTCACGGAGCTCACCGACGCCCCCGGGCAGCGCTGCTCGTACCACCCCGAGGGCGGGATCGAGGCCGGCGACCGGGTGCTGACGGTGGCCTTCGTGTCAGCCGATGGTGCCGGGATCTCGGCGGCGTCGGTCGTCTTCGAAGCCGCCTGAGGCGCCCGTTGCCGCCGCACAGGCCCGCAACAGCGGCCATCTTGGACCCTCGTTCAAGCCTTCACTAGGCTCCCCCGACGTGTCCGACCTCCTCCGCGATTACCTCACCGTGGCCATCTTCGGCCTCGTCGGGGCAGGGTTGGTGGCGCTGCTCATGGGGCTCGGATCGCTCGTGCGGCCCACCCGTCCGCAGGCCGAGAAGTACATCAGCTACGAGTCGGGTGTCGACCCGGTCGGCTCCGGCTGGGGCCAGAGCCAGATCCGGTACTACATCTACGCGCTGCTCTTCGTGATGTTCGACGTGGAGGCCGTGTTCATCTTCCCCTTCGCCACCCGGGTCGACGCCTACCAGTGGTTCGGCCTCGCCGAGATGGCCGTCTTCATCGTGATCCTGGCCCTCGGCCTCCTCTACGCCTGGAAGAAGAAGGTCCTGCGATGGGTGTGACCCGAGTGGTGGCCGCCTGATGGGCCTCGTCGAGAGCGGCAAGATGCCCAAGCCGCTCACCAAGCTCCTCAACCTCAGCCGCAAGTACTCCGTCTGGGCCTACCAGTGGGGGCTGGCGTGCTGCGCCATCGAGATGGG
>JBKJIL010000014.1:0-6832 GCA_046598435.1 Acidimicrobiales bacterium | reverse complement strand
GTAGCCCCACTCGTTGTCGTACCAGCCCATCACCTTCACCATGTTGCCGATGGCCATCGTGATCGGAGCGTCGAACGTGCAGGAGGCGGACGAGCCGACGATGTCGCTGCTCACGATGGGGGCCTCGTTGTAGACGAGGACCTTCGAGAGCGGCCCGGAGGAGGCGGCGGCCTTGAAGGCCTCGTTGACCTCGTCGACGGTGACATCGCGGCCGAGGATGCCGGTGAAGTCGGTGATGGAGCCGTCGGGCACAGGCACCCGCAGCGAGGTGCCGTCGAGGCGTCCCTTCATCGACTCGAGCACGAGGGCCGTGGCCCGGGCGGCGCCGGTGCTGCTGGGGATGATGTTGACCGCAGCGGCGCGGGCCTCGCGCAGGTCCTTGGACGGCCCGTCCACGATCGACTGCGCGCCGGTGTAGGCGTGCACCGTGGTCATCAGGCCCTTCTCCACGCCGAAGGCGTCGTCGAGGACCTTCACCATCGGCACGAAGCAGTTGGTGGTGCACGAGGCGTTGGACACGACCTTGTGCTGCGCCGGGTCGAAGGTGTCGTCGTTGACGCCCACCACGAAGGTGGCGTCAGCACCCGCCGAGGGGGCTGACACGATCACGAACGGGGCACCGGCGTCGAGGTGCATCGACGCCTGCTCCTTGCTGGAGAAGATGCCGGTGGACTCGATCACCATGTCCACGCCGAGGTCGGCCCACGGGAGCGCCTTCGGGTCGCGCTCGGCGAGGATCTTGAGCTCGTCGCCGTTCACGCTGATGCCGGTGTCGGTGGCGTGGATGTCGGCGTCCCAGGTGCCGAGGATCGAGTCGTAGCGCATGAGGTGCGCCATCAGCTCCTTGGAGCCGAGGTCGTTGGCGGCCACGAAGTCGATGTCGGCCCCGCGCTGCTTGGCAGCCCGGAAGAAGTTGCGGCCGATGCGGCCGAATCCGTTGATGCCGACACGGATGGTCATCGCGAGGTGCTCCTGGGGTCGTTGGTTCCTGAGGCCATCCGATCAGATCACGGGCCTCGGTTCCAGTTTCGACCCCCGCCATCTGTGCCCACAGAACGAGCCGGGGTCAGGGGACGAGGGCTCGCAGTGCGGCCCCGAGGCGCCCGGGATCGTGGAGCAGGCCCCGGTCGTCGGCCACCTCGGCGGGCACCACGGCGGTGGCGGCCGCCACGTCGCCCAGGGGCGGGCCGGCCGGATCGACGAGCACCCGGTCGGGGTGGATGCCGTGGCGGGCCAGCGCGGCGACGTGGTCGCTGACGTCGTAGCCCTTGGCCTCGGCCTGGTCGGCCCGCAGGTTGGCCACGTGCACGATGCGGGCGCGGGTGTCGGCGAGCGCCTTGCGCACGTCGCCCACCACGGCCGCCGCCAGCACGCTCGTGTAGAGCGAGCCCGGGCCGAGGAGCACGAGGTCGGCCCGGCGAATCGCCTCGATGGCCAGCGTCGACGCCGCCGTGGCGGTGGGGTCCACCCACACCTCGGCCATGTCGGAGGTCTCGGCCACCGCCACCTGACCGGCCACCACCGTGCCGTGGCGGGTGCGGCCGTGCAGGACGATGGCGTCGTCGGTGACCGGCACCACCCGGGCCCGGGTGAGGTCGACACCGAGGACGCGGGCCACCTCGTCGCAGGCCGATTGGAGCTGGCCCAGCTCCTCGGTGAGGGCCAGGAGGAGCAGGTTGCCGACGGCGTGGCCGGAGAGCTCACCGGCGTCGAAGCGTCGCTCCACCACCCGGGTCCACACCGCGTCGGGCTCGGCCAGGGCGGCCAGGCAGCGCCGCACGTCGCCCAGCGCCGGGACATCCCACGACTCCCGCAGGCGCCCGGTCGACCCACCGTCGTCGGCCGTCGACACGACGGCGGTGACGTGCCCGGCCCAGGGCGCCACCGCCCGCAACGTGACGGCCAGCCCGTGCCCACCGCCGATGGCCACCACGTGCGCGGCCCCGGCCCGGCTCACTTGGCGATGTCCCGGTGGATGACGGTGGGGGTGAAGGCGCGCCGGCGCAGGAGGGCGGCCACCTCTTCGGCGATGGCGACGGAGCGGTGACGGCCGCCGGTGCAGCCGAAGGCGAGCGTGAGGTAGCTCTTGCCTTCCGCGACGTAGGCCGGCAGCAGCATGCCGAGGAGGTCGTCGAGCCGGGTGAGCAGGTCGTGGGCGGCCTCCTGCTCGAGGACGTAGCGCCGCACAGGATCGTCGAGGCCGGTGAGCGGGCGCAGCTCGTCGATCCAGTGCGGGTTGGGCAGGAAGCGGCAGTCGAGCACGATGTCGACGTCGAGGGGCAGGCCGTGCTTGTAGCCGAAGGACACGACGCGGGTCTGCATGGCCGCGTCGACGTGGGCCTCGCCGAAGAGGCCGAGCACCCGGGAGTGGAGCTCGTGCACGTTGAGAGCGGACGTGTCGACGACGACGTCGGCCTCCGCCTTCACGGGTTCCAGGAGGGCCCGCTCGCGCTCGATGGCGTCGGCCAGGCCCTCGCCGATGGTGGCCAGCGGGTGGCGACGTCGGGTGCCCTCGTAGCGGCGTACGAGCACGTCGGTGCTGGCGTCGAGGAACAGCTGGCGCACCCGGCCGCCGGTGGCCCGCAGCTCGGCCAAGGCGTGGAGCAGGTCGCCTTGATGGGCGCCCACCCCCACGACCAGCGCCACCCGCGGGGTGGACGACCCAGGCGCCTGCACGAGCTCGGCGACCTTGGGGATCAGCTCGGTGGGCAGGTTGTCGATCACGAACCAGCCGAGATCCTCGAGATCATCGGCGGCTTGTGATCGGCCCGCCCCAGACAGACCCGTGATCACCACGAACTCGCTCATGTGGCCCTGAGGGTAGTTCTGCCGCCGGCGGCGCGACGTACTGTCGCTCGCATGCCCGGGACCAGCGCCACTCCGGACCACGACGACGTCGGCCCAGGCGCGGACACCCCGATGTGGCTGAGCCACCACTGGCCCGAGGACCACGATCGCTGCATCCATCTGCGCGGACGGATGATCTGCCGGCGCTGCCTCGTGCTGTACCCGACCGCGCTCGTCGTCGTGGTGGTGTTCGGCCTGTGGCTCACCTGGCCGCACCGCCTCGACCCGTGGCTGCTCTGGCTGCTGCCACTGCCTGCGGTGCTGGAGCTGGCCGGCGAGCAGCTCGGGGTCCTGCGTCCCAGCGCTCGCCGCCTGATCGCGGTCACGGTGCCGCTGGCCGTCGCGTGCGGCCGGCTGTACCTGCGCTACCTCGACGACCTCACCGACGCCCTCGTCCTCAGCGTCGTCGGCGTGTACGGCGGGCTGTGCGTCCTGCTCGTGACCTTCGCCGGCTCCCGCCGAGCCCGACGGCAGCAGCGCTGAGCGCGGAGGGCGCAGCGCCGGGGGTCAGCGCTCGAGCGCGAAGCGCGAAGCGCGGAGCAGCGGCGTCAGCGCTTCTCGGTGCGCAGGAAGAGCAGCCGCGGGATGGTGGCGGCGGCCTCGTACTCGTCCGCCCGTTCCAGGAAGCCGGCCGGCGGAGCAGGCTCCTCCATGCGGGTGAGGGTGAGCCCGTTGTCGCTCAGGGCGTTGAGGTAGCGCGAGAGCGGTCGGTGGATGAACGGGATGAACACGTCCTTCTCTACCTCCTGCAGCGACTCGTCCTCCACCAGGTACTCACCGATGCGCCAGTACTGCTCGGGCGGGTCGAGAATCTGGTCGTCGATCCAGCCGCTGTTGGGCGTCTGCAGGAGCGGGTGGTTGAGGAAGAAGAGGAAGCGGCCGCCAGGCTCGAGGACGCGGGCCACCTCGGCGATGGCATCGTCGACGTCACGGATGTGCTCGAACACGAGGCAGGCCACCACCGCATCGAAGGTGCCCGACGGGAACGGCAGGGCACCGGCTCCCGCTCGGCTGTAGGTCGCGCCCCCGCCGCGCTGGGCGGCCACGTCCACCTGCGCCCACGTGGGGTCGACGCCGACCGCCACCCCGGCGCCACCGGCCACGGCCAGGCGGGCGATCTGGCCCTCGCCGCAGCCCACGTCGAGCACCCGGCGGGCGCCGGCCAGGTGCTGGGCAGCCATGGGGAGGATCTGCTCCTCGTACTCCGGGTCGGCCCCGTCGGTGAAGCCGTCCTGCCACCACGCCGCGTGGCTCTCCCACAGCTCGTCGCCCTGCTGGAACCGTTCGCTCATCGAGTCAGCCTGGCAGCCCGCCGAAGCGCACCGCACACCGGGCGACCGGCGTCCTGCGGCTACGTTGCCGCCGATGCGCCTCGGGCTGGTTGTCCCCGTGTTCAACGAGACAGGGCGGGTGGACGAGTTCGCCGGTCCCCTCCTCGACTTCATCCAGCACCAGGCGCCGGGCAGCGAGCTGATCTTCGTCGACGACGGCAGCGACGACGGCACCCCCGAGCAGCTCGAGCACCTGCTGGGCGCGGCGCTGACCACCGCCCGGGTGCTCCGACGCCCGCACCAGGGCAAGGGGGCGGCGGTGGCCGCTGGGCTCCAGGCGAGCACGGGCGAGATCCTCGCCTTCTGCGACCTCGATCTGTCCACGCCCCTCGCCGATCTCGAGCGGGTCATCGACACCGCCGCACGAGCCGAGGTGCTGGCCATCGGCTCGCGCGACCTGGCCAGCTCGGTGCTGGCGGCCCCCGAGAGCAAGACCCGGGAGTCGCTGGGGCGGCTCTACAACCGGCTGATGCAGGCCACCGTCACGCCCGGCGTGGTCGACACGCAGTGCGGGGCAAAGGCCGCCCGGGCCGAGGTGTGGGAGCGCGTGCTCCCCCACTGCCGGCAGGTCGGCTTCGCCTGGGATGCCGAGCTGGTGGCCGTGGCCATCGCGTCGGGGATCACGATCCAGGAGGTGCCGATCACCTGGAGCCACGACGAGCGCTCCAAGGTTCGGGTGCTGCACGACGGCATGGCGATGGTGGCAGAGACGCCGCGGATCTGGCGCTCGGCGCACGCCGCGCGGGCGGCTGCAGATCACGAGGCGGCACCGGTGGAGCAGCCCGCGCCGATGCCTGCAGACGCCGCGCCGGGCGGGGTGTTCGACGACGTCAACGCGCAGCGCATGCAGGCCGTCGACCGCACGCACTGGTGGTTCCGCAGCAAGGCGGCCTACGTGGCGACGGCCCTGGCTCGCACGCAGGCGGACGATCACCAGCGGGGCTGGCTCGTCGACGCCGGCGGCGGGTCGGGATCCGTCACCGCCATGCTCGGCTGGCCCACCGATCGGGTGATGGTGATCGAAGGGAACCGAGCGCTGATCTCCACCGCCCGGCACGACCTCGGTCTCGCCGCCGTCCAGGGTGCGGTGGCCGCGCTCCCGCTGCCGACCGGGAGCGTCGAGGCGGTCTCCCTGCTCGACGTCATCGAGCACCTGGAGGATCCGCAGGTCGCGCTGCGCGAAGCCCGCCGGGTGCTGCGGGCCGACGGGCGCCTGATCGTCAACGTCCCTGCCCACCGATGGCTCTGGAGCGAGGCCGACGTGGCGCTCGGCCACCACCGCCGCTACACCCGCCACCTCCTGCGCCAGCAGCTCCGGACCGCCGGCTTCGAGCCCGAGATCCTGACCCACGTGTTCAGCTGGCTCGTCCCCCCCGTGTGGGTCGTCCGCCGCCTGGCCCGCCCCGCCACCGCGGAGCTCGGGCTCGATCGGCGGTCGTTGCCCATCGACGTGGCCAGCCTGGTGCTGACGGCGATCGAGCGCACCGCCATCGGGCGCCTGCCGCTTCCGCTGGGGACGTCCGTTCTGTGCGTTGCACGCCCTTCGCGCCCTTCGCTCCCTTCTGCTGATCTCCTGCCGGGAGCCTGAAGAAGGGCCATTCGGACCATGTCGGGCCAAGCCGATCTTCGTACTGTTGGGCCGACGGACGGGCGCGAGTGGATGAGAGGTACCTCAATGGCCGACGCAGTGCTCCGGGTCATCTGGCTCGCCCGGGCGCGATGGCAGCGCACCGACGATCGGGGAGCGTCCTTGGTCGAGTACGCCCTGCTCTTGGCGCTCATCGCCATCGTCTGCTTCACCGCGCTGCAGTTCCTCGGCGGCGAGACCTCCTCGATCTACGAGGACACGGGCAACAGCTTCGCCAACTGACCGCTGGGCGCGACCAGCGCCGTCAGCGCGACGGGCGATGGATCTTGTCGTGCACGGCCTGGGCCACCTCGTCGGGCAGCCACGACAGCGCCTGGAGCTCCTCGAGAGCGGCGCGCTTCACCGCGTTGACGCCGCCCAGCTCCTTGGTGAGGCGCTTCTTGCGCACCTCGCCGAGCCCGGGGATGCCGTCGAGCACTGACGTGGTCATCCGCTTGTCGCGCAGCTCGCGGTGGAAGGTGATGGCGAAGCGGTGGGCCTCGTCGCGGATGCGCTGCAGCAGGTAGAGCGCCTCGGACTGGCGGGGCAGCCGCACCGGCTCGGGCTGGCCGGGCAGGTAGACCTCCTCGAAGCGCTTGGCCAGTGAGGCCACCGGGATCTCGTCGCTGAGGCCGAGCTCATCGAGCACGCTCACCGCCACGCTGAGCTGGCCCTTGCCGCCGTCGACGAGCAGCAGCTGCGGCGGATACGAGAACTTGCCGGGGCCGTCGGTCATGGGTCGACGCTTCTCGGCCAGGTAGGCGGTGAGGCGGCGGGTGAGCACCTGCTCCATGGCCGCGAAGTCGTCGTTGCCCTGGTCGCCCTTGATCTTGAAGCGCCGGTACTCGGACTTCTTGGGCAGGCCGTCTTCCATCACCACCATGGACCCGACGTAGTCGCTGCCCTGGATGTGGCTCATGTCGTAGCACCCGATGCGCAGCGGGGCCTCGGGCAGACCGAGGTGGTCCTGCAGCTCGCTGAGGGCCCGGGCCCGGCTGTTGTGGTCCGACGCTCGGCGGAGGCGATG
>JBKJIL010000050.1:0-4347 GCA_046598435.1 Acidimicrobiales bacterium | reverse complement strand
CAACGGTCGCTTCGGCGACGAGCTCGTCATCCACGGCCCGTCCGAGCCCGCCGAGCGGGGCGGGGTGATGTCGTTCACCTTCGGCGACATCCACCCGCACGACATCTCCCAGGTGCTCGACGAGCGGGGCGTCTGCGTGCGGGCCGGTCACCACTGCGCCAAGCCGCTGATGCGAGAGCTCGGGGTGGCCGCCACCGCTCGCGCCTCGCTCTACGTGTACAACGACGAAGCCGACGTCGGCGCCCTGGCCGACGCCATCGGCGCCGCCGCTGAGTTCTTCGCCCCGTAGGATCGGAACCCGCATGCCTGGCCTGGAAGACCTGTACCGAGAGATCATCCTCGACCACTACCGCTCGCCGCGGAACCGGGGCGAGCTGGAGACGCCCCCCGCCACCCGGGTGGAGGGGTTCAACCCGCTCTGCGGCGACGAGATCGTCGTGTTCGTCGATGTGCAGGACGGCACGGTGGAGGACATTCGCATCGCCGGCCAGGGCTGCTCCATCAGCCAGTCCTCGGCGTCGATGATGTCGGCGGCGGTCAAAGGCAAGACCCTGGCGGAGGTGCAGGCCCTCACCCGCGCCTTCAAGGGCATGATGTCGATCCACGAGCAGGCCCTCGACGGCGAGGGCGAGACCCCGATCGAGCCCGACCCAGAGGTGAAGCTCGGCGATCTCGAGGCCCTGCGCGGCGTGGTGAAGTTCCCCGTGCGCATCAAGTGCGCCACGCTGTCGTGGAACACCCTCCTCGAGGCGATCGACCAGCCCACCACTGCCTGAGCCCGTGGCGGACGACACGCACGGACGGATCGACCCGCCCTTCGACGCCGACGAGCGCTCGATGCTCCTCGCCTACCTCGAGTACCACCGGGGCACCCTCACCTGGAAGGCCACCGGGCTGACGCAGGCGCAGCTGGCCGCGACGATCCCGAGCTCAACCCTCACCATCGGTGGCCTCGTGAAGCACATGGCGCTGGTCGAGGACTCCTGGTTCACCGAGCGGTTGGCGGGTCGTCCCGAGCCGGAGCCGTGGGCCGGCGTGGACTGGGAGGCCGATCCCGACTGGGAGCACCACTCCGCCGCCGACGACGCTCCGGAGCAGCTGCTCGCGCTCTACGCCGCTTCCTGCGACCGCAGCCGAGCCGCCATCGACTCGTTCCCATCGCTCGACCAACGCTCCGTCATCGCCGATCGTCGCACCGGCGAGGCGTTCACGCTGCGGTGGATCCTCCTGCACATGATCGAGGAGACGGCCCGCCACAACGGCCACGTCGACCTCCTCCGAGAGTCCATCGACGGCCTCACCGGCGAGTAGCTCGCCGCCTGAAAGGGAGTCAGGCCAGCGGGTCAGCGAACGGATCGACGGCGACCGTCGGTCGCTCGGCGGCGTCCTCGCTGCCCCAGCCTGCGTAGCCGGTCGTCTCCAGCTCGAGGGCCAGCTCGGGGCCACCGCTGCGCTGGATGACCCCGGCCGCCAGCACGTGGACGTGGTCGGCGTGCAGCTCGTGGAGGAGGCGGTTGTAGTGGGTGATGGCCAGCACCCCCAGCGCGGTCTGCTCGGTGGCCGCCTCGATCCGTCGGGCGCAGGCCCGCAGGGCGTCCACGTCGAGACCCGAGTCGAGCTCGTCGAGGATGGCGATGGCCGGCTGGAGCACGCCGAGCTGCAGGGTCTCGTTGCGCTTCTTCTCGCCGCCGGAGAGGTCGACGTTGAGCGGTCGCTGCAGGAAGCGCTCGTCGAAGCCGATGCGCTCCGCCTCCGCCGTGATGCGGGCGGCCACGCCGCTGGCGTCACGCCCGGCCGCCACGAAGGCCGCCTCCAGCACGTCGAGCACCGGCACGCCAGGCACCTCGGTCGGGTACTGCATGGCGAGGTAGAGACCGGCCTGGGCTCGCTCGTAGGGGGCCATGGCCAGCACATCGATCCCGTCGAGCGTCACCGATCCACCGAGCACCTCGTAGCCGGGCCGGCCCATGATCACGTGGGACAGCGTGGACTTTCCGGACCCGTTCGGGCCCATGATGGCGTGGACCTCTCCGGAGCGGACCGTGAGGTCGATGCCCTTCAGGATCTCCTTGCCGGCCACCCCCGCCCGCAGCCCCTTGATCTCCAGGACATGGCTCACGGGATCACCACCTCGATCTGACCGTCGACGACGCGCGCCTCGTACACGGGGACCGGCTTGGTGGCCGGCAGGGACTCGGGTTCGCCGGTCTCGAGCGAGAAGGCGCTCCCGTGCTTCCAGCACTCGATGGCGCGCTCCTCGCACAGCACCTCACCCTCGGCCAGGGAGATGTCCTGGTGGCTGCACACGTCGCCGAGGGCGTACACGTCATCATCGATGCGGACGACCGCGACGCGGTGGGGGCCGATGACCACCTGGCGGGCGGTGCCCGGCTTGAGGTCGTCGAGCGGACCGATGCGCTCCACGTGGCTCATGCCAGCACCGCTTCGAGCTTGGCCGCCACGGCCGCGTCGAGGGCGCCACGCAGCTCGTCGCCCGGCATCTGGTCGAAGACCTCAGCGAGGAACCCGGCCACGATCAGGCGCTCCGCCACGGGGGTGGGCACGCCACGGCTCTCGAGGTAGAAGCGCTGCTCCTCGTCGATGGGCCCCACGGCAGAGGCATGGCTGCAGTGCACGTCGTTGTTCTCGATCATGAGGTTGGGCACCGACTCCGCCCACGCTTCTTCGGAGAGCTTGATGTTGCGGTTCGTCTGGAAGGCGTTCGTGCCCCGTGCGCCGGGGTCGACCTTGATGAGGCCCGTGTACACGGAGCGGGCCCGATCGCTCACCACGCCCTTGAAGAGCAGGTTGCTCGTCGTGTCAGGGGCCACGTGCTCCTGGAAGGTCCGGTAGTCGAGGGTCTGGTCGCCGTCACCGAAGTAGGCGGCCAGCAGCGTGCCGGAGGCGCCTCGGCCGACCAGGCGACAGTTGGTGCGGGTGCGGGCGTAGTCGCCCCCGAAGCCGGCCAGGCCGGCGGTGACTGTGGCCTGGGCCTCGGCGTCGAGGTCGAGGGTGGCCAACGACCAGGTCTGGCGGTCGAGGAGCTGCGCGGCGACGTAGCCGACCCGGGCCGAGCTCCCCAGGGCGATGTCGGTGACCGGCAGGAACAGGCCGGCACCTCCGCCCTCGAACACCTCGACGATGCGAACCTCGCTGTCGGCGGCGGCGCGCACCACGAGCCGCACGGCGCTGGCCTGACCATCGGTGGGGCCCGTGTGGCGCACGATGATCGGCTGGGCCACGGTCACTCCGGCGGGCACGTCCACGATGATCGGGTCGGCGGCCAGGGCATGGTGCAACCACACCAGCGCGTCGCCGACCCCAGGGAGCTCGCCCAGCAGCGCGGCGCCGTCGTCGAGCTCGCTGGCTCGCCCGACGCGGGCCCGTCCGAGCTCGCCGTGCTCCACGGTGGTGGGCGCGGTGGCCGGCGCGTACCGGGCCAGGTCCAGCTCGCCGATGCGACCGTAGCGCCACACCTCTTCGTCGGTGGTCGGCAGAGATGCGTCACCGAGACGGCTGGCGGCATCGGCGCGCCGATCGGCCAGCCAACCAGGGGCCCCGAGCGGGGCGACGGCTTCGACGGTGAACGCGCTCAGGGGAACCTCACAGCACTCGCGCAACGGGGGCCGCGTTGGCCCCCGGAAACACGGTCATCCTACCGGCGCGCCGCCGCTATTCCCAAGGTGGCCCGGTCGTTCCCAAGGCTCAGCGCTTGCGGCGGAAGATCTTGCGCAGGCGACCCCCCTGGGCTGACTGCTCAGCGTGCACGTCGGCCAGCACCTGGGCGCCGATCGAGTTGATGAAGTCCTCCGCCTCGTCGAGCACCGCGGCCACCGAGCCGTCACCGCGATCGAGGGCGTCGAGCGGCTCGTCCGGCGTGGGCGGCGTGACGAGGGTGCCGTGGCTCCAGTTCACGTCGGCCAGGCGCCGCGTGAACTTTGGGCAGTCGACCGGGCACCGCCACGGCGCCTCGGGCGCGAGGTCGAGATCGCACTTCCGCACCGTCTCGCCATTGGCGTAGGTGCGGCTCTCGAAGAATTTGCAGTCCTGGCGCATCGGCACCGAGCCAGTGTGCCACCGCCGTTCGAGCGTGGCTCGTCAGCCGACGGAGCCCTCCATCTGCAGCTCGATCAGGCGGCTCCACTCCACGGCGTACTCCATGGGGAGGGTGCGGGTGACGGGCTCGATGAAGCCGTTGACGATCATGCCCATGGCCTGCTCGTGCGAGATGCCGCGGCTCATCAGGTAGAAGAGCTGCTCGTCGGCGACCTTCGACACGGTGGCCTCGTGGCCGATGACGGCGTCGCGGGCGCCCACCTCCATGTAGGGGAAGGTGTCGCTGATCGA
>JBKJIL010000328.1:0-5700 GCA_046598435.1 Acidimicrobiales bacterium | reverse complement strand
TGCGCAGCGGCGCCTCGGGCAGGTCGAGCCAGTCCTGCAGCTCGTTGAGCGCCTTCGCCCGGGCGTTGTGATCGGCGCTGCGGCGAAGCCGGTGGCGGAAGAACTCCTCCTTGGCGTTGTTCGTGACCGTCTCCTGCAGGCCCCGCTTGTCGCCCCGCTCGGGGACCTTGATCGCCACCCTCAGGGCCGGACGCCCCGGACCGGGCGGCCGAGTGGCATTGCGCTGCTGCACGAGGAACTCCTCGTAGACCGCGAGGTTCACCGGCAGCACCGGCACGAGCACCTCCTTCGGGTACCCGGCGGGCGGCTCCTCGTAGTACAGCTCTTCGAGCACTTGGCCCACGAGCTCGGCCTTCGTGAGGTCCTCGACCTTGTCGATGATGAAGCCTTTACGGCCCACGACGCGGCCCTTGCGGACGTAGAAGATCTGGATGGCGGCCTCGAGCTCGTCGTCGACGAGACCGATCACGTCGAAGTCCTCCGAGCGCTCGGCCACCATCTGCTGCTTCTCGATGGCCTTGCGCACCGCCGACAGCCGATCGCGCAGACGGGCCGCCTGCTCGAACTCGAGCGCCGAGGCAGCGGCGGCCATGCGCTGCTCGAGGTCGCGCACCACGGTGTCGGTGTCGCCGTCGAGGAAGTCGAGGAGCTGCTGCACGAGCACGTCGTACTCGGCCTTCGACACCTCACCCACGCACGGCCCGGAGCACTGCTCGATGTGGAACAGCAGGCACGGGCGGCCGAGGCGCTCGTGGGAGGCGAACTTGTTGTCCGAGCAGGTGCGCAGCGGGAAGGTGCGCAGCAGCAGGTCGAGGGTCTCGCGGATGGCGTAGGCCTGTCCGTAGGGGCCGTAGTAGCGCACGCCCTTGCGCTTCTTGCCCCGCATCACCATCGGTCGGGGCCATTCGGCATCGAGGGTGACGGCGAGGTACGGGTAGCTCTTGTCGTCGCGCAGGCGCACGTTGAAGCGGGGCTGGTGCTGCTTGATCAGCGTGTTCTCGAGCATGAGCGCGTCGACGTTGGTGGCCACCTGGATCCACTCCACCGACTCGGCCGCCGCCACCATCGACGCCGTGCGAGGCGGGAGGGTGGCCGGGTTCACGAAGTAGTTGGAGAGGCGCTGGCGCAGCGACTTGGCCTTGCCGACGTAGATGACGCGGCCGTCTCGGTCCTTGAACTGATACGAGCCGGGGGCGTCAGGGATCGTGCCGGCGGGGGGACGTTGCACCATCACGGTCGAGGATACGGACCGCTGAGGTCAGGGCGGGCACAGGTCCGCTGACGCCTCGCGGCAGAGCCGGTCGAAGTACGCAGGGTCGCGGGCGAAGGCGACCCCGTCCTCGTAGTCGGCGGTGTAGGTCGCCTCCACGGCCATCTCCGCTCGAGCGGCGTCGACCAGCACCCGGTCGAGGGTGGGGAAGGGGACGGCGACCACGTCGCACCCGGCGAGGTCGGCGGCGTCGAGCACCACGTCGAAGTGGCGCGTGTAGCCGAGGATCGGCAGCACGCTGAAGCTGGTCACGCAGCCGACGTCGCCCTCTGCCGCCGCGTGGTCGAGCAGCAGCCCCAGCTCTGGCTGCACGTTGGGATCCTCGACGTAGCCGTCCGCGACGACCGACCACGCGTTGAGCGTCGCGCCGGCGAGCAGCAGCAGGGCGAGTGCCGGCACGCGTCGTACCGCCACCGCGGCGAGCGCCGCGGCGCCGGGTACGAGCCACACGTGGAACCGGGCCTCGAGGTGCACCGAGGCCGTGCCGAGCCAGGTGACGGCAACGGCGGCCAGCACCGCCGCCCCGCCGGCCAAGAGGTCACGCCGACGCGGGAGCAGGCTGATCGCCCCCACCACGACTGGCACCGCGACGAGGACCGCGGCCAAGCCGGACCCGACCATCACCTCGGCCAGCTGACGAGGGAAGTCGGGCTTGAAGGTGCGCTCCCCGACCCGCAGGGCGTCGACCATGTCGGGGACCATGGCGACGTAGATCGAGGCACCCAGCCCGGCACCGGCCGCCCAGCGCAGCACCCAGTCGCTGTCGATGGCGCGCCGGGCAGCCACCACGACCACCTGACCCAGCACGATCGGGGCCATGTACAGGTGGGTGGCCGTCCCGACCGCCACCGCCACCACGTATAGGACCGACCAGGCACGGCGGTGCGCGCTGTCCTCGCTTCCGAGGAGGTGGGCCAGCGCGGCGGAGCTCACCACGCCGCACAGCAGCAGGAGGCTGTAGCCGCGCACCTCCCGGCTGAGCTGGATCACGATCGGATTGGTGGCGAAGAAGACTCCGCCACAGACCGCGGGAAGGGTGCCGAGGTGGCGACGCAGCGAGGCGACGACCACGGCTGCCGCGACGCCTGCGAAGACGATCGGGGCCACCCGCAGCACCCACTCCTCGGACGATCCCGACAGCGTGTAGATGACGTGCTCGATGAGGCTGAAGGCCGGGTGGTTGTTGAACAGCCGCTGGGACCGCACCGCATCGAGGATCGAGGGCGTGCGGACGTACGACCCGACGGTCTGCGAGCTGTCGAAGCCGAGAGCCCGCCCTGACCCCGGGAGGTAGGCGAGGATGGTGAGCAGCCCGACGCCGCACGGCACCAGGGCGTCGTGCCACCGCCGACTTCGGGCCGCGGTGGGCTCAGCCGCCATGCACCGACCACACGATCACGGTGCCGTCGTCAGCGAGGACGTCGAGCCCGAGCGCCTCGAGGTAGGCCAGGACGGCCGGCTCGGGACGAGCGCGGTCGTAGGCCACGTAGCCGATGCCGAGCGCGGCAAGGTCGGCCTCGTCGAACCGAGCTCGCTGGTGGAAGCCCCGAGCGCCTTGGAGGGCGAGCACCTGCTGGTACACGGGGACGGCGAGGAGGGCGTCGAGGCGACGGTCGGGCAGCCGGGAGACGCCACCGGAGACGACCGGCTGGCCGTGGACGGTGGCGTGGAGCAGGAAGCTGAAGTCGGTGGTGTCGCCGATGACCTTCTCGCCCGTGTACCACTGGATCGGGATCTCCAAGACGGCGCCGTCGCCGGGATCGTGGGCGATGACGGCATAGGGCTCGGGGATGGTGCCGGCCCGCTGGGGCAGGCCGGTGGGGAACAGGTCCACGAGGGTCAGGGCGAGCACGGCGGCCAGCAGCAGGGGCCCTCCTCTCGGGCGGCGGCGGGTCAGCTCCGCCAGCGCGCTGGCCATCAGGATGACGAGTCCGAGCGCACCGATGAGCGCGAACCGCCCGGGGACCCGCTGCACGGCAAGGCCCGGCAAGGCCCGGAGGAGGACGTAGGGCATGGGCACGTCGACGACGGTGTCGTAGGCGACGAGGCGCGGGCCGAGCGAGAGCACCACGCCCACCACCGCCAGGGCACCCCACCCCCGGCGACGCTCGGCAGGGACCAGCCAGAGGCTGGCGACGGCGAACCCCACGACGGCGACGCCGGGGTACACCACGCCCTCGTCGGTGGGTGACGGCGGCCGCTCCCCCACCAGGCCGCCGAGCAGCACGGCGTCGTGCGGCGGGGTGATCCAGGCCAGTGGCGAGGCGGAGTACAGCACCGCCTCGTCGGTCGGGCCGGGCGGGTTCACCTCGTCGTGGGACACGGCCAGCGCCATGGGCGCCAGCAGGGGCAGCGCCACGATCAGGGCGGCCCCGCCGGCGGCGAGGAGGGAGCGGCCCTGGCCCCGCAGGGCGGCACGGTGGACGACGGCGAGGGGCACGAGGGCGATGACGAGCAGCAGGGCCAGCTGCGGGTCGACGAGGAAGGTCGCGCCGCCGAAGGCGCCCACGGCCAGCGCCCGCCGGAGGCCGGGTGCATCGGTGAAGCGCAGGAACAGGAGGCAGCCGAACGGGAGCACCCCTGCGTGGATGAGGTTGAGGTGGCCGGGCACGTGCACGAAGCGGTGCGAGGTGAGCATGAAGGCGACACCGGCCACCAGGGCCGGTCGTCGCTGGCGACACACCCGGTGGGCCAGCAGGTAGGCGCCGAGGCCAGCCAGGAACCCGGCGGCGAGCTGCACGGTGTTGATCTGGGCCTCCGGGCCGAGGGCGGCGCGGATCGGCCACGTCAGCGCGCTGACCAAGGGGGCGGTGGTGGTGAGGGCCAGGTCGGCGCCGACCGGGTGGAACATCAGGTCGGTGCGAAACGGGTTCTCGCCCCGGGCCAGGGCCCTGGGCATGGCCCACCAGGCCCAGGTGAACACGGTGCCGTCGAGCCGGTCGATCAGGGCTCGGGTGCGGAAGTGCTCGACGGCCGGCCACAGGCTGACCACGGTCACGGCGATGAGCGCCAGCACCGACGGCAGGTGAGAGCGCTCGGTGCTGTCCTCGCTGACGGTCTCCGCCACGCACTCCCCTGGTCGTTCCGGACATCTCGTCGGCCCGAGGCTCAGGATAGGGAGCGGGCGGGAAGGCCCGGGGCCATGGTCTCGACCGACGGGCACCCGGCGAGCGAGTGACACGTCATCGCGGGATCCCATGGCGATGCCGATCGCTGACCATAGGATCCGAGGCCACCTCGCCCGCCTGGCTGGAGCACCATCGTGACGGACACGTCGGCATCCTCAAGCACCTCGGCCGCGGGGCGTTCCGCCCCGGTGCAGATGGCCGTCAAGGCCATCGTCGCGACGGGGCTGCTGGTGGGCGCGTTCGTGGCCAGCGGACTGCTCGACCCAGTGCAGCTGCTCGTCGCCGGCGACGCCGGGCCCTCGGTCGCCGTGGTGCAGCGCGACTTCCCCGGGGCCACCCTCGTGGAGGGCGTCGGCCACGACGGCCAGCAGCTCTACGCCGTCGCCGCAGAGCTCCCCGACCTCCACGCCGCGGCCCGGCAGCTGGACGACCCGCGGTACCGGTTGCTGCGGATCTTCGCGCCCGCGGTGGCCAGCCTCGCCCCCGACGGGAACGCCATCGTGCTGGTGCTGCTGGCGTTGAACCTCCTAGGACTCGGGTTGGCCGTCGGCGGGCTGGCGTCGCTGTGCCAGCAGTCCGGCCGAGACCCGATGCTGGGCTGGCTCGCCGTCGTTCCGCTGATCCTCCCGGTCTTCATGACCGTGGTGGATCCGTTGGCGACGGGGTTGACGCTGGCCGCCCTCGCGCTGGTCGGGCGGAACCGGCTCGGGTCGGCGGGTGCGCTCTTCGCGGTCGGATGCCTCACGCGTGAGGGTGTCGCGGTGACCGTCGCGGCCACCGCGGTGGTGCTGCTCCTGCAGCGCCGTCGCCTCAGCCCTCCGGTGATCGTCGGCCTGTCCGTGCTGCCGCTGGTGGGCTGGTACCTCTACCTCGCCGACGAGATCGGCGGATCGATGCCCGATCGATGGAGCTTCCTGGCCTTCCTGCACATGCCGTTCGGCGTGGGAGCACTGGTGGTCGTCTGCTTCGCCATCGGGGTGGTCGGCACGTGGCGATGGCGGGCCCAGCCCGTCGTGGCGGCGGCCGCCGCCACCCAGGTCGTGCAGATCCCGTTCTTCTTCGAGGACATCTACCTGGCCCTCAACCTCACCCGGGTGGTGGCGCTCAGCCTGGCCCTCGGGTTGGCGGCGCTGGTGGGCGACGGGCGCAACCGTGATCGTGTTCGGTTGGCACCGTCGGTGGCGGTACGCTGACGGTGCCGGCCCGGTATCCGGCGACATATCGAGTTCCGGGGACGACATCCCCGCGGGAGAGGCGACCGGGCTGTCCCCGCCGTCCATCACCGGAACCCTCATCGTGGAG
>JBKJIL010000029.1:0-11478 GCA_046598435.1 Acidimicrobiales bacterium | reverse complement strand
CGAGCATCGGGTCGAGCACGAGCACGGCTCGCCCGTCGAGCTCATCGGGCACGCTGTTCATGTATGCCTCAGGCAGGTAGGTCTCCTCGTTGCGAGCCAGCCCGATGAAGCCGGTGTCGGTCTCGGGCAGGTACCGGAGCACTCCGCCCAGCAGCCCGAGGCCGGCCCGCAGCACGGGCACGACCAGCGGCGGCTGCTGCAGCCGCGTGCCGGTCGTGACGCCGAGCGGTGTGCGCACCTCGATGACCTCCACGGCGGCGTCGCGCGTGGCCTCGTAGACGAGGATCCCCGACAGGTCGTCCATGGCGCGCCGGAAGCCGGCGCGGTCGGTGGCCTCGTCGCGCAGGCGGGTGAGCAGCTGAGCAGCGAGCGGATGGTCGACAACGGTGACCTGCATGGGGGCATGATGGCAGCCGATGGACCGCGCCACGCTCGCCGCCATGATCGATCACACGCTGCTCAAGCCCGAGGCCAGCGCCGAGGACGTCATCGCGCTGTGCGAGGAGGCGACCGATCTCGGCGTGGCGGCCGTGTGCGTGTCGCCGTCGCAGCTCCCGATCACGGAAGGCCTCGGCGTGGGGATCGACATCTGCACGGTGATCGGGTTCCCGAGCGGCGCCCACCAGCCGGCCGTGAAGGCCCATGAGGCGGAGGTGGCGATCGACGCCGGCGCCACCGAGGTCGACATGGTGATCAACCTCGGCCTGGCTGTGGCCGGGCACTGGCAGGCGGTCGGCGATGACATCGCGGCCGTGCGTGCCTCCGCGCCCGACTCGGTGCTGCTCAAGGTGATCATCGAGTCGGCTGCGCTCACCGACGAGCAGATCGTCGCCGCGTGTGAGGCGGCCGAGCGCGCCGGCGCTGACTACGTCAAGACGTCGACGGGCTTCCATCCGGCCGGGGGCGCGTCGGTGGCCGCCGTGCGACTCATGGCCACCACCGTGGGCGGACGGCTCGGCGTCAAGGCCAGTGGCGGCATCCGCGACGCAGCGACGGCGCTGGCGATGGTCGACGCCGGCGCGACGAGGCTGGGCTGCTCAGCCAGCCGCGCCATCCTCGACGGCCTCTAACCAACTACTCACTGCTTCTGTGTGCACTCAGCCACGCATGGCGTGGCTGAGTGCACACAGAAGCCGTGGGGTGCGGGTGCTCAGAGGTGGCTGGCTCGCAGGGCGGCGTAGCCCGGCTTGATCTGCTCGTTGATGATCCGGAGGCGCTGGTCGAACGGCCAGAACGAGCTCTTCATCGCGTTGAGGGTGAACCACTCGATCTCGTCCCACCCGTAGTCGAAGGCATCGACGAGGGCCGCCATCTCCGAGGTGAGCGACACGGCGCTCATCAACCGGTTGTCGGTGTTCACCGTGACGCGGAAGCGCAGGCGGGCGAGCAGGCCGATCGGGTGGTCGGCGATCGAGGCGGACACGCCGGTGTTCACGTTGGAGGTCGGGCACATCTCCAGCGGGACGCGTCGATCGCGGACGAAGCTGGCCAGCCGTCCGAGCGTGGCGCGCCCGTCGGCATCGACGGTGATGTCGTCCATGATCCGCACGCCGTGACCGAGGCGCTCGGCCCCGCACAGCTGCACGGCCTCCCAGATCGAGGGCAGTCCGAACGCCTCCCCGGCGTGAATCGTGATGTGGAAGTTCTCGGCCGCCACGTACTGGAAGGCGTCGAGGTGGCGCGTGGGCGGGTTGCCCGCCTCGCTGCCGGCGATGTCGAACCCGACGACGCCACCGTCTCGATGGCGCACGGCCAGCTCGGCGATCTCGCGTGAGTGCGCGGCGTGGCGCATGGCCGTCACCAGCGTGCCGATCGTGAGACGGGTGCCGGCCGTGCCGAGGCGGAACCCCTCGAGCACGGCCTCGACCACCTCGTCGAGCGTGAGCCCGGCCTCGAGGTGGAGCTCCGGAGCGAAGCGCACCTCGGCGTAGACGACACCGTCGTCGGCCAGGTCCTGCGCGCACTCGGCGGCGACGCGGATCAGCGCGTCCTTGGTCTGCATCACCGCCACGGTGTGGGTGAACGTCTCGAGGTACAGCACCAGATCCTGTCGGGCCGCACCGGTGCTGAACCAGGCCGCCAGCTCGCCTTCATCGAAGGTGGGCAGGGCGTCGTAGCCGATCTCGCGGGCCAGCTCGATCACGGTGGCTGGTCGCAGGCCACCGTCGAGGTGATCGTGGAGGAGGACCTTCGGCGCCCGTCGGATCTGGTCGACCGTGGGGGCGTGCCGCATCGGCTCACGCTACCGCTGCACCGGCGCGCGCCGCCCGGGCTGCCCTGGCCGCCGATAGCGTCGATCGGGTGACGAACCTCCCTGCTCCCGCTGGCTCCGCCGGTCACGAGATCCTGGCCATCGTGCTCGACAAGCCGAGCCGGGCCTCCGAGCTGCTCCTAGCCATGGCCAACCTGGCCGGCGAGGGGAAGCTGGCCATGCACGACGCGGTCATCGTCGCCAAAGACGGTGAGGGCCACACGAAGATCGTCGAGACGGTGGATGTCACCCCGGCGAGAGGAGCGCTGTCGGGCACCTGGTGGGGGATGCTGGCCGGGCTGCTGATCGGCGGTCCGGTGTTCCTGGGCGCCGCGATCGGTGGCGCCGCCGCTGGCGCGCTCTACGGCAAGCTCGTCGACCGCGGGCTCGAGGATCAGTGGGTGAAGGACATGGCGGCATGGATCGATGCGGACACCTCAGCGCTGCTGCTGCTCGTCGACTCCGGGCTCGATCCGGCTGTCATCGAGGAGCTGGGACGCTTCGAGGGGATCGGGCGGGTGGCCGTCACGACGCTTCCCGCCGGCACCAAGGCTGAGGTGGAGGCCGCCCTCGGCCAACAGGCCTAGCGCGCCCGCAGCTCAGAGCTGCGTGCGACCCCGGGCGATGACGGCCTGGCGGCTGGCCTCGATGGCGGCCGGGTCGAGGCCCTGCCCCTGCCATCGACCGGCCACCTGCGTCTCCAGCTCCCATGCGCCGGCGCCGTCGAGGAGGGCGCCCTCGTCGTAGGTCTGGAGCATCTGGCGCACCGCCGTGCGGTCGATGGTGGTGATGTCGGCTGCCAGCTTCTGCGCGAACGGCAGCAGCTCGTCGTGGGGCACGACGTGGTTGACCAGTCCCCACGCGAGGGCAGTCTGTGCGTCGAGGAAGTTGCCCGTGGTGGACATCTCCTTGGCGCGGCGGATCCCGATGGCTTCGGGAAGCAGGACCGTGAGCCCCCAGCCCGGCATGATCCCCACCCGGGCATGGGTGTCGGCGAAGCGGGCCCGCTCGGACGCAACCAGGTAGTCGCACGCCAGCGCCAGCTCGAAGCCGCCCGTGATGGCCACGCCGTTGACGGCGCCGATCACGGGGGTGGCCATCTGTGGGAACGGCCCGCGCTGGTGACGAGCAGTGCCCCCCGCCGCCCCGGTCTCCTGCAGCGCGTTGCCGCCGCCGGCCAGCTCCTTCAGGTCGAGCCCCGCGCAGAACGCCGGGTCGGCGCCGGTGAGCACGATGGCGGCGACGTCGTCGCGCTGATCGAGCTCGCGCAGTGCGGTGGGCAGCGCCTTGCGCAGCTCTCGGTTGAGCGCGTTGCGGGCGTCAGGTCGGTTGAGCGTGACGGTGGCGACCTGATCGGCCACCTCCACGAGCACGAGGTCGGACACGGTCATCCCTCTTCGTCAGCGGGCAGGAAGTCGAGCTTGAGATCGCCCAAGCGGATCAAGGTTCCGGCGATCCAACCGCCCATCGCCGAGAAGTGGTCGTCGAGGATCGAGCCGTCGGCCAGCGTGGCTTCGTCGAGCTCGTAGCTGCCCTCGTAGGACACTTCGAGGGCCCAGTCCTCGGCTTCGAGGTCGTTGTTGAAGCTGATCTCCACGGTGGGCGCGGAGCGCTCCAGGCGCTCAGCGCCGATCGGCGGGCTCGTCTCGGGTAGCACCGCTAGCACTGGCTTCACGTCGGGCATCGACGCGAGGCGCTGGATGCGCATCACGATCTCGATCTCGATGCGGGGTGCCTCGTTCGACGGCTCCCCGATGTACCAGGAGCGGTACGCGCTCTGCGCCCACGTGGGCCAGTCGAGCGTGATGTCGGCCTGCACGCGGGGTGGCAGCCCCTCGCCCGGGAGGCCGTAGGACGTCTCCCAGGTGGTGTCGCCGAGGAGCACGTCGACTTGGAAGCGCTCCTCGAACGCCTGCCGCTCGAGAAAGGCCTTCTCAAAGGTGTCTCGCAGCGCACCGATGGCATCGGTGAAGACGTGGTCGAGCATCTGGGGCCGACGCTACTGGTCGCGCGGTTCGGGCGACATCAGCGCGGTGGCTACGGACATGCCGAGGTCGCGATGGCGCAGCGTTGCGATGCGGCGACCGTCCTGCACGGCGTCCTTGGCGTCACCGAGGTGCTCGCCGAGCAGTGCCGTCGCAGCGTCGAGATCCGCAACGGTGATGGCGAGGCCGAAGAACCCCGGGTCGCCCTCGCCGGCCTCGGTGCCGCCCACGAGCTCGAGGATCACCTCGTCGAGGCGGAAGAAGACTTGCCGCATCGGCGCGCCGTAGCTCTCGGTCTCCCGCTCGCCGCGGGGCTCGATGCCGAGGGTGGCGAGAGCCGCCGTGGTGCGGGCGAGGTTGGGGGAGAGCAGCACCACGTGGTCGATGTGGGTGGCACCGTTGGGGTGCGTGGCCGGCGCCGCGGGAGTGGACGTTGACGACGTGGTGGGGAGGCCGTCGAGGCGGCCATCAGCGAGGCGAGCGGCGGGCGCATCGCGCAGCGACCAGCCGAGGATGCGCTTGCCGCCGTCGCGCCCCACGAGTCGCACGCGCACCGTGCCGATCCGACACGTGCCGTCGTCGTCAACGGCGAAGCCGGCCGCCTCCCAGGCGGAAGGCGGATCGCCCACCAGGATCTCGTCGATCGTCACGGCCATGGTGCGGGACCCTATCCAGTCGCCGCATAGGCTCAAACCGTGCCGGACGTCGTCGTGGTGGGAGCAGGCCCGAACGGGTTGGCGGCCGCCCTCACCTGTGCCGAGGCCGGGCGCTCGGTGCTCGTGCTCGAGGCGATGGACACGATCGGTGGGGGAGCGCGCACCGCCGAGCTCACCCTCCCCGGCTTCGCGCACGACGTGTGCTCGGCAGTTCACCCGCTCGCCGCGGTGTCGCCCTTCTTCGCGGCTGCCGGTCTGGAGCGCCATGGCCTCGAGCTGATGCACCCGGAGGTGCCCCTCGCGCACCCGCTCGATGGAGGCCGCGCCGGTGTGCTGCACCGCTCCGTGGACGACATGGTCACCGCGTTGGGAGCGGACGGGCGCACCTGGGATCGACACGTCGGCTGGGTCGCCCGCCGCTGGGACGCGCTGGCGCCCGCCACGCTGGGTCCGCTGCTCAAGCTGCCGCGCCACCCGCTCACGTTGGCGGGCTTCGGTGGCCGCGCGCTGCTGCCGGCGACGGTGTTCGGTCGGGCCTTTCGCAACGAGGAGGCCGCGGCGCTGTTCGCCGGGTGCGCGGCGCACGGCTTCCTGCCGCTGTCACGGCCGCTGACCACGTCGGTGGGGCTCATGCTGGCGGCGTCCGCCCACGTGGCCGGTTGGCCGGTGGCGCGGGGCGGATCGCAGACGATCGTCGACGCCATGGCGAAGCGCCTCGCCGAGCTCGGCGGCACCATCGAGACGGGTCGGCCGGTCCGCACGCTGGCCGACATCCCGGCGTCGACCGCGGTGCTCTTCGATGTCACCCCTCGTCAGCTCCTCGACATCTGCGGCGACGGGCTGCCGGCCGCCTACCGCAAGCGCCTGGGCCGGTTCCGCTACGGCCCCGGCGTGTTCAAGGTCGACTACGCGCTGTCGGAGCCGGTGCCGTGGGCCAACGCCGATTGCCGGCGGGCCGGCACCGTGCACGTCGGCGGGACGATGGCGCAGACGG
The DNA here is from genome assembly GCA_046598435.1 of Acidimicrobiales bacterium. Lineage (GTDB taxonomy): Bacteria > Actinomycetota > Acidimicrobiia > Acidimicrobiales > VFJN01 > VFJN01. The sequence continues at coordinate 5,592 of JBKJIL010000029.1, read as the reverse complement.
CAGCCGCCGAGGCGGAGGTGGCCCGCGGGCGCCACCCCGACCGGCCCTTCGTGCTGGTGGGTCAGCAGAGCTTGGCCGATCCCTCCCGGGCCCCCGACGGCCAGCACACGCTGTGGACGTACTGCCACGTGCCCAACGGATCCGCCGTCGACATGACCGATGCCATCGAGCGGCAGATCGAGCGGTTCGCCCCCGGGTTCAGCGACGTCGTCCTCGCCCGCCACGTGGCGGACAATGCCTGGTACGAGGCCCACAACCCCAACATCATCGGTGGGGACATCGCCGGCGGCGCCAACACCGGTCTGCAGCTCGTGCTGCGCCCTCGCCCGGGGCTGCGCCCGTATCGCACGCCCAACCCTCGGCTGTACCTCTGCTCGGCGTCGACGCCGCCCGGCGGCGGCGTGCACGGCATGTGCGGGATGCACGCGGCACGGGACGCCCTCGCGCACGTGCTGCGGTGACGGGGCGAGTCGCCAGTCGGGGGCGCCGCGCCCTCTAGTGTCGGCTTCGTGACGATTCGAGTGGTGTTGGCGGAGGACAACACGCTGCTGCGCGAGGGGATCGCCAGGCTCCTCGAGCGAGCCGACGACATCGAGCTCGTCGGCGTCGCCTGCGACCGCCCTGAGCTGGAGGCGCTCATCGAGAAGACGTCGCCTGACCTCGTCGTCACCGACATCCGCATGCCGCCGACGGGTACCGACGAGGGCATCCAGATCGCCGCCCAGCTGCGCCGAGAGCGCCCCGAGGTCGGCGTGGTCGTGCTCAGCCAGTACGCCGACCCCGGCTACGCCCTCGCCCTCCTCGACGGTGGCTCCGAGGGCCGCGCCTACCTGCTCAAGGAGCGTGTCAGCGAGGTCGACGAGCTGCTCGTGGCCATCCGTGAGGTGGCGGCCGGGGGGTCGGTGATCGACTCCAAGGTGGTGGAGTCGCTCGTGTCGACGAAGCGCCCGGCGAGCTCCGACCTTGATCGGCTCACGCCCCGCGAGCGCGAGATCCTGAGCGAGATGGCCCAGGGCAAGAGCAACGCCGCCATCGCCTCCGCGCTCGTGCTGTCCACACGGGCGGTGGAGAAGCACACCAACTCGATCTTCTCCAAGCTCGGTCTGTCAGAGGAGATGGACCTCAATCGCCGGGTCAAAGCTGTGCTGCTCTACCTGGCCGAGGCATCGGGAGGGGGGGGGTAGCCACACCCCCAGTAGGCAAGGCCCCACCCTGGGAGGCGCCCTCCTGGTCGGTGATGATGACGGTGACATGGACGGTGAACGCGAGGTGTGCGTCCTGATCGGCGACGATCAGGTGCCCTTCCGCCTCGCGGCGCGGGCGGTGCTCCGCCGCGCCGCAGGGTTCCAGCTCGTGGGGGAGGCCGCTGACGGGGTCGAGGCCGTGGCCAAGGTGGCCGAGCTGCAGCCCGATCTCGTGCTCATGGACATCAACATGCCGAGCATGAACGGCATCGAGGCGACCCGCCGAATCGTCGAGTCGACGCCAACGACCACGGTGTTCCTGTGCTCCACCTACCAGCGATCGGACCTCCCCCCGGAGGCGGAGACCTCCGGGGCGGCGGCCTACGTCAACAAGGAGGAGCTGACCGCGGACCTCATCCGCCAGCTCTGGGAAGACCGCCCGTCGGCCTGAGCCGCCCCACAGCCGAACTCGCGATGGCGGGGCCACGGCACCGTGGCTCGTTCGTCGTTGGTTGGCGGGCTTCGCCGAACCCGCGACGGCTCGGCCACGGTTCTGTGGCTCGTTCGTCGCGGGTTGGCGGGGCTCAGGCTCGCTGGGCCGTCCGCAGTGCGCGCAGGGCGCGGCGGGCTTGGCGCACCTGCTCGACGACGACCTCGGGCTCGTGCCAGAGCTGCGTGTCCCAGACCTCGAGGACGTGGAATCCGGCGGCCCGCAGCGCGGCGAGCCGCCGGGCGTCGTCGGTCCGATCGACGAGCGAGGTGTGGTGCTGCTCGCTCTGGACCTCGGCGATGAGCGGAAGTTCGCTGTCCACGAAGTCGACGCGGCCCGTCCACTCCTCGTCGCCGACGTCGACCTGCCGGCGCATGGGCGGCTCGCCGTGGTGCTCCATGATCTGCTCGAAGCGCCGCTCTTGGCCGCTGTCGGGTGGCCGGTAGTCGGGCCCGCGGGCCGCGTTCAGCTCCCGGAGCACCGTGCTCCCCGTCCGGCCTCGACCCGCCAGCTCGCGAACCGTCCGGTCGAAGGTGGCGCCGTCGAGCAGCCCCTTACTCCAAAGGCGATCGAGGACGCGGGCCACGTGGTCGGGGTGCAGGATCGCTGCCAGCTCGCAGACGGTGCGCGCCGGGCTGATCACCGGGATCCCGCGGACGAGCTTGATGTGCTGCGGCAACAGGTCGACGACCTCGTGGACGACCCCCAGCGTGGAGGATCGGCGAGAGATGCCTCGGTGGCGCACGACGTGGATCGGTTGGATGCGGAATCCCGGTGCTCCCCAGACGGCCGCCGCCGACCGGAGCGAGATGGCGGCGCCGGGGCTCGCGTCGAGGACCGCCGCCATGAGCGCACGGTCGTCGGTTCCGGCGCAGCCCGCGCGGGCCAGCACCCGGTTCGTGATCGGCGTCCACTGCATCGATGCTCGGCGCATGCGGTCCACCTCCGAGGCCGTGGCCCCGAGGGCGCGCAGCTGCCACGTGGCGATCAGTCCGTGCTGCGTGGCGCTCAGCGAGAGCGCCGCTGGTTCGATTCGCATCGCGCGAGTCTGTCGCCGGGCTGTGACAGTCGACCGGAGCGATCGCGCCGCCCCCCACACGATCCGCCCTCGCCCCCCCCGATCCCCGAACCCGCGACGGCTCGGGCACGGTTCTGTGGCCCGCTCGTCGCGGGTTCGGCGTCGGGTTCGGCGTCAGGCGAGTGGGATGGTGCCGGCGATCGTGGTGCCTTCGCCGGGGGTGGACCGCCAGTCGACGGTGCCGCCGATGGCGCCGAGGCGGTCGCTCATGTTCATGAAGCCGTGGCCGCTGCGGGCGGCGGTGACGTCGAAGCCGGGGCCGTCGTCGGTCACCTCGAAGGCGAGCGTGCCGTCCTGGTCGCGCACGCTGATCCGCACCTCGGACTCGGGGGCGTGCTTGCCGGCGTTCTGCAGCGCCTCGAGGCAGCAGAAGTACACCGCCGCCTCCACCTCGCTCGGGTAGCGCCCGACGCCCTCGATCTCGACGCCGACTCCCAGGGGGCTGCGGTTGGCCGCCGCCCGAAGCGCCTCGGGCAAGCCGCTGTCCATGAGCAACGGCGGGTAGATGCCGTGCGCGAGGTTGCGGAGCTCTTGGATCGTCTCCTTCACGGCGTCGGCCAGGGCGTCGAGCATCTCGGCGGCACCCTCGGGGTCGTCGGAGAGCATGTCCTTGGTGAGCCGCAGGTTGACCGCCAGGGCGACGAGGTGCTGTTGGGCGCCGTCATGGAGGTTGCGCTCGATCTTGCGGCGCTCGGCATCACCGGTGGCGACGATGCGGGCACGCGACGCCTGGAGGTCGTCGTTGGCCAGGCGAAGGTTCTCGAGGCTCTCCTGGAGGGCCGAGTCGAGCTGCACGTTGTGCAGCGCAAGGCCCACCTGGCGGGCCAGCTCGGTGAGGACGCGGTCGTCCTCGTCGGTGAAGGTGTCGCCGTCGGCGGCCCGCTCCACGACCAGGAGCCCGAGGAGCGTGCCGCTGTGCGCCGCGGGAGCGACCCGAAGCTGGGCGGCGTCACGCCCCTCGAGCATCGACGGGAGCCACACCTCCAACCAGGCGTTGCCCGTGACGCCAGCCCGGGCGATCACGGGTTGCTCCTTCGCGCTCAGGAGCAGTGGGGGAGCCGAACGGTCGGGCACGGACACCACCAGCTCGAGTCGGTCGGGTGTTCCCGTCCAGATCTCAGCTCGGCGCAGTGAGAGCACCTTGCGCAGCGATTCGGCCAGCTGCAGCAGCAGCTCGTCCATCGGGATGGAGCGGCTGAGGCGGCTGCCCCAGGTGCGCAGGACCTCGTCCGGTGGGTGACGTTCGCCGTACACGAGCCGGTTGGCGCTCTCGGCGAGCCGCTCCCGGGCCGGCACGTAGGCGATGGAGGCCACTGCGGCCGCCAGCATCGAGAGCACCAGCAGCGTGCGCTCGCTGTCCGCCGGGGCCCGACCAAGGCCGATGACGATGACCAGGTAGACGAGCACAACCACAGCCGTCAGGCCCGTCGCCGACACGGTGTGGACCAGTACCCGGTCGACGTTGCGGGAGATCTTCGTGCTCGTGCCCCCCGCGAGGGCCAGTGGCACGAGGACCGTCGCCCCGGCCGCGACCTCGCCAGCGTGGCTCGGCCAGTCGACGAGGAGCCGCAGGGCAGCGACCACAAGAGCGACCTCGACGATGATCGCCGTGGCACACCCGACGAGCTGCAGGCGCTGACGGGCGACGCCGGTTGACGCCCGGTAGCGCTGGTGGGCGACGGGTAGGCCGATGAGGAGGGCAACGACGACGCTGGCGGCCACGGCGGCGACGGCCGGCACCCGATCGGCGGCTCCCAGCGCAAGGCCGATCCCGCCGGCGATCGCGTAGCTGACGATGACGAGGTTGCGATGCGATGGCCGCACGAGCTCCCCGGTGGGCACCACGACCTCAAGGTGGAGCGCTGCGGCCGGGATCAGCGACGACGCGACCGCGTGCAGCAACGCGAAGTCGCTGGACGAGGCCGTCGCCGCGCAGACACCGCCGACGGCGGCCGCCACTGCGGCGACCACCCCCAACCGTGGAGCGTTCCTCAGGGCGAGCACCAGGCCGCTGAGGGCCCAGAGGCTGACCAGGGCCGCCCGCACGCCGTCGCCAGCGACGAGGTGGTCTTCCGTGAGGCTCGCGGCGGCGAGAGCCACTGCCCCAAGCGCGACAACGATGGCGACGGGTCGCAGCCAGTCCATCCCAGCCGGCCGTTCGAGCGTGCGATCGATGGAGGTCGGCACAGTGGTCACAGCGAGGCTCCGTCCGGGCGAGGTGCATACAGGGGGCAGCGAGAGGTGGTCATCACTCAGTCCGAAGGGCGAGGGCGGCGTGGGTGCGGCCGGCGGATCTACGGCTGACCGTGGCGGCCACTTGCGTGATCATCAGGGCCGCCACAGGGATGAGCAGCAGGGCGGCGATGGGCACCGCCGGGGAGAACCGGAGCGAGACGCTGCTCGTCACCCACCGCCATACCTGGCGACCGAGCATCACCCCGACCAGGTCGCCGGCAACGGCGCCAACGAGGGTGAGCGCGAGCACCTGCACGGCCACCACGCTTCGGAGCTGCGCGGCCGACATCCCAATCACCCGGAGCAGCGCCAAGTCGCGGCGCCGGCGACGGACCATGGTTCCCGCCGCGTAGATGACCGCGATGGCCGCCAGCAGCGCAAGGAACCCCGCTAGGAACCACGGGAGTCGCTCCTGCGTCACGAACCTGGCGCTGCGACTGGCGCCCGGGGTTCACCTCGCCGACATCGTCAAGCGGTACGACGACCCGGCGAACCAGGTGACCGTCGAGGTGCCCACTCCACCCGGTGAGGTGGAGCGGCTGCGTGCGGTGGAGCGACTCCCGTGGTTCCTAGCGGGGTTCCTTGCGCTGCTGGCGGCCATCGCG
>JBKJIL010000066.1:0-40092 GCA_046598435.1 Acidimicrobiales bacterium | reverse complement strand
CGACGGCACCCTGATGGCCGCCGTCAAGGGCGTGCTCGGCGGCGACTCGTGCGCGGTGCTTCCCTGCCCGGGCACCGCGGCAGCGGGTGCCGCGCCCGCCAGCCCGACGCCGTCGGGCCTGCCGCTCGCCCTGCCCGTCCCGGTGCCCCTCGGGCCGTTCGGCAGCGCCACGGGAACCGCCTCGGACAGCGGGCTCTACGGCTTTCTCAGCAAGGTCTTCGTCCCATGATGCGCACCGCGCTCAAGTTCGGCGCCTTCGTGGTGGTGTGCCTGTTCTTCACCGGGTACCTCGCCTTCACCATCGGCAACCTCGACGTGCGCGACCCGCTGGGTCGTGACACCTACCAGGTCACGGCCACCTTCGACGACGTCACCGGCCTGCTCCTCGACGACAACGTCAAGGTGGCTGGCGTGGTCGTCGGCAAGGTCACCGGTGTGCGCACGGAGGGCAGCCGGGCGGTGGTGAGCTTCGACATCGACAACGCCCACGCCGACATCCCGAAGGACTCGAGCGCCGCGATCCGGTGGCGAAACCTCATCGGGCAGCGCTACGTGTACCTCTACCCGGGCACCTCCGCCCAGGCCCTTCAAGACGGCGATGCCATCACCAAGACGGCGTCCGTGGTCGATCTCGGCGAGCTGTTCAACCGCCTCGGGCCCATCGTCGGGGCCATCGACCCGGCACAGGTCAACGACTTCCTGGAGACCATCACCTCGGCCCTCGACGGTCGGGAGGACATGGTCGGCCAGGCCCTCGACGACCTGGCCACCCTCACCAGCGGCCTGGCCACCCGCGACGACTCCATCCAGCGCCTCATCACCAACCTCGACACGGTCGCCCAGACCGTGAACCGGCGCGACGCCCAGATCGAAGCCATGCTCCAGAACCTCATCGACCTCTCGAACACCTTCGGTGACAACACCGACACGCTCGACGCCGCCCTCGCCGAGCTGGGGTCGTTCGGCACCGAGCTCAACGGCCTGCTGGAGCGCAACAGCACGGAGATCGACCGGCTGCTCGGCAACCTGGCGCTGGTCACCGACACGGTGCACGGCAAGCTGCCGCAGCTCGACACCGCGCTGGCCAACCTGGCCGAGGCCAGCGCCGCCATCTTCCGGGCCGGCAACCGAGGCGAGTTCCTCAACCAGAAGATCATCTGCGCCTTCGTGGCACCGCCCACCCCGGGCGACACGGACTGCCCCACCGGCGATCCGGTCGGCCCCGCCGTGCTCGGCCAGTCGACGGCGGCCCAGACCTACCGCTCAGGCCCCACCACCGGCGCCGCCGCCATCGCCTCGCTGCTGACCAGGGCGTCGGGCTCATGAGGTCGTTCCGGGACCGCAACCCCTACGCGGTGGGGATCGTCAGCGTGCTGCTGATCGGCGCCATCACCGGGGCCGCCTTCCTGGTGGGGCTGCTGCACCTCCTCGAGGACACCTACGAGATGGAGGGCACCTTCACCGATGCCGCCGGCCTCCGCAGCGGCGACGACGTGAAGCTGGCCGGGGTGAAGGTGGGTCGCGTCACCGGCATCCACGCCGAGCGCGAGGAGGGGCTCGTCCTCGTCGAGTGGGTGGTGAACACCGGGGTCGACATCAACGAAGGCGCCGGGGCCGACATCGCCCTCGAGACGCTGCTCGGCTCCAAGTTCATCCGCATCACCAACGCCGACAAGGGCGAGTCGCTCATGAGCGACCTCCCCCGGAGCGAGCGGGTCATCCCGTACCAGGACTGCGGGGCCGACGGGCTCTGCGTGGCTCGCACCACGACACCCGTCGACGTGTTCGACCTCACGCGCGATGCCACCGAGCGCATCGAGGCGACCGACAACGACAAGCTCAACACGCTGATCAACCAGCTGGCGGCCATCACCGACGGCAAGCGAGGCACCGTCACCGACCTCATCAGGGGCATCGATCAGGTGTCGAGCGCCGTCAACGAGCGCGAGACCCAGCTCAACGCCCTGCTCGACAACGCCGACGAGCTGGCCGCCAACCTGGCCCGCAAGGACCAGCAGCTCGTGGCGCTCATCGACAGCTCGCGCACCGTGCTCGACTTCCTCGTGCAACGGCGCGAGGAGCTCGCCCTTGCGCTCGGTGCCGGGAGTGACGCCGTGCGGTCGCTGTCGATCCTGATCGACACCAACCGCACCAACCTCGACGCCATCCTCGACGACCTGCACCCCACGCTCGCCGTCGTCAGCGCCAACCTGCCCGATCTCAACCGGGCCCTCGCCATCGCCGGCCCGGCCTTCCTCGGGCAATCGACGGCCGGCTCCCACGGGCCGTGGCTCGACATCTACGTGGCCGCCCTCGGCCCTGACATCATCGGCCTCCTCGACGGAGCCCTGCCGACGGGGCAGCCGTGACGCACCGCCGCCTCGCCCCCGCCCTCGTCCTCGGCCTCGTCCTCGCCGCCAGCCTCCCTGCGTGCGGGTTCGGCGGCGACGACGGCTACCGCCTCACGGCCTACTTCGATCGTGCCGTGTCGGTGTTCCCCTCCTCCGACGTCCGCATCCTGGGCCTGCCTGCGGGATCCGTCTCCAAGGTGACGATCGACGGCGACCAGGTCCGCATCGACATGCAGATCCCCGCCGACATCGCCGTGCCGGCCGACGCCACGGCGCAGATCGTGCCGCAGTCGCTCATCGGCGAGCGGTACATCCAGATCTCCCCGGCCTTCAAGGAGGGCATGCGAGCGGCCGAGGACGGCGATGTGATCGAGAAGACGATCATCCCGGTCGAGCCGGACGAGGCGCTGGCCGCCCTCAAGGAGTTCCTCGACAGCCTCGATCCCGAGGGGATCGGCAGCCTGGTCACCAACCTCGACGAGGATCTGCGGGGCAACGGCGCGCCCCTCAACGACGCCCTGGGGTCGCTGTCCACGCTGGTGGAGACGTTTGCCGCCAAGGACGATGTCCTCCTGCGCATCGTCGACAGCTTCGATCGACTGAGCGCCACCCTGGTCACCCGTGAGCAGCAGCTCGGCGAGGTGCTGGATGCCTTCGCGGAGGCCAGCCAGGTGCTGGCTGACGAGCGGGGCAGCATCGAGGAGCTGGTCGCGGGCCTGGCCGATCTGTCCCGGAACGGCTTGGCGCTCGTCGGCGAGCACTCCGGAGCGCTGCGCGACGACATCGCCACCCTGGCCGCCACCGCCGCCACCATCGATGCCAACCTCACCTCGGTCACGCAGCTGCTCGCCGCCGGGCCAGACCTCACGAGCGGCATCATCGGCGCCTACAACGCAGACCTGCGGGCCTTCGACCTTCGCAACAGCTTCTCGCCGCTCACGACCGAGCTCGTCGCGCTCCTCGGACCGGCGTTCTGCCTCCCCGTCCTCCAGGACTGCCCGGTGACCGGCGTCAGCGCGTCCCCACCGACGCCGGCCCAGCTGGGCTCGTCGGCCACCCCGGTCCGCTCGCTGCTGTCGTTGCTCGAGGCCCCCACCGCACCGCGACCCGAGTCGGGCCCCAGCCGGTGGACCACCGCCGGACGGGTCGTCACCGACGTGGCGTCCGCCATCTTGGGGATCGGTCGATGAGCGCAGCCCGACGGGCGCTGGGCGCCCTCGTCGCGGTGAGCGCGCTGAGCACCGCCAGCTGCACGTTGCCGGGTCGCGTCGAAGGACCGGTGCAGCTCACCGCCACCTTCGAGGACGTCGGCGACCTCGTGGCCGGCCACTCCGTGCAGGTGGCCGACGTGCGGGTCGGCTCGATCACCTCCATCGAGCTCACCGACGACTACCAGGCCAAGGTCACCATGCGCCTCAAGGACGGCCTCGAGCTCCCCGACAACAGCGAGGCTGTGCTGCGGACGACGTCGCTCCTCGGTGAGAAGTTCATCGAGCTCCGCCCTCCCCGCGACGACGCCGGTGACCCCGTCCCCGCCACCGGCACGCTGGAGGACGGCGACGAGATCATGAAGGCGTCTCAGGCGCCCGAGCTCGAGTTCGTCGCCGAGGAGGCCGTGAACCTGTTGGCCGGCGTCGCCAGCAACGACCTGTCAACCATGATCGAGACCGGCGCCGTCGGGTTCGGGGGTCGCGCCGCCGAGCTCGGGAGCCTGATCGACAGCCTCTCTGTCGTCAGCGGCACCCTCGCCGCGCAGACCGACAACATCGTGCGCATCATCGACAACCTGGACGCGGCCACCGCATCACTGGCCGGGGGCGCCGATCGGATCGACCAGCTCCTGGTCAACCTGGCCGACACCACCCAGGTGCTGGCCGACAACCGTGAGCTCACGCTCCAGACCCTTCGGGACCTCACCCGTCTGGCCAAGGCCCAGAACGAGCTGGTCTTCGAACCGTTCCGAGATGACATCGACCGCCAGATCACCCAGCTCGACGCCCTGCTGCAGATCGTCGCCGCGCAGCGCCAGGAGGTAGGGGTCTTCGTCGACTGGTTGGCGGCCTTCACGGTCAAGGCGCCCCTCGGGGTGCCGGGTGACTTCGCGCAGGTGTACGGCTGGTTCCAGCCCGCCTTCCTGGACGACGCCCAATGAGCCGCCGCACCCTCATCAACCTCGTGTTCTTCAACGCGGTGTTCCTGCTGATGCTCGTGTGGGCCGTCAACAACATCGTCACCGTCGATCGGGTGGAGCGCCCGTACACCATCACGGGCGACTTCGCTCAGGCCGCCGGGGTGAAGGCCAACGCCGAGGTGACCTACCTGGGCGTCCACTACGGCCGCGTGACCGCGGTGCGCAGAACCACCGGTGGCGTGTCAGTGACGATGAAGATCGACCGTGACAAGGACATCCCCGAAGGCTCGATCGCACGGGTCTTCCGCAAGTCCGCCATCGGGGAGCCCTACGTCGACTTCGTCCCGCCGCAGAGCTACACGAAGGCCAGCTCCGATCGCATCGAGCCGGGCGACAACATCCCGATGAGCCGCACCACGGTGCCGCTCGAGTTCTCCGAGCTCCTCCGCTCCGCCAGCGCGCTGGTGTCGAGCATCGATCCCGAGGCGGCCGGCGGCCTCGTCCACGAGCTGTCGCTGGCCCTCGACGGGCGCGGTGACTCGCTCCGCACGCTCACGACATCGATCGACCAGCTCACGGCCAGCTTCGTCGAGAAGACCGACCAGCTCGACCGCCTGGCCGAGAACAGCACCCGGCTCACGGGCGTCCTGGCCGACCATCGGCTCAGCCTCGGCCGATCGATCACGAACCTGCGCCAGGTCGCGGAGACGCTGCGCGCCGCCAACGGAGACACGCGGGTGCTCCTCGACGTCGGCCCGGACTTCCTCGGCGTCACGGCCGACCTCGTGGCCGACCAGAAGCAGAACCTGGACTGCCTGTTGACCGATCTCACGCCGGTGCTGCGCACGCTGGCCCAGCCGGAGCAGCTCGAGGACCTCGCCCTCACCCTCCAGCAGGGGCCCCTGGCCTTCGGGTATGCGGCGGCGGCCGTCGACCAAGAGCCCGATGGTGCCTGGGTGCGGATCAACCTCCTCACCGGAGCCGAGGGCGAGAACCCGGAGGTGTACGTGCCGAAGCGCTCGCTCCCCGTGGTGCCCTCGGTGCCGGCCTGCGCCTCGCCCCTCACCGCTTCGGCCGGGCCGACCTTCTCCTCATCCGGCTCCGTCACCCCGACGCCCGCCGCGTCTGACGGCGCCGCTCGGCCCGCGGCCGTCGCCTCCGAGCGGGCCGTCGCCCCCGGTGCCGCACCGGAGAGCGGGGTGCTCGCCAACACCGGCGGCCCGGCCCTGGCCGCCCTCTCGCTGATCCTGCTCGCCGGCTCACTGGCCGCGTGGAGTGCCCGGCGTCGCCTCGCGGGTGCCGGGCCGCAGCCGCCCACCCACTAGACACGCAGCCATGGTCAGCCCCGATCTCGACGCGCCCGACGACGCCGATGCCCCGGCCTCCCCATCCGAGCCGGAGCGCGGGCCGGCCTTCGTGGTGGCGGTGAGCCTGGCGGTGCTGTTCGCGGTCGTGGCCGCGGTCCTCGCCGTGCTGGTGGTGCGCCCCAACGACGACACGAGCCTCGACGACCTACGTGAGAGCGCCGGTCGCTTCGGCGAGGCCCTCGTCACCTACGACTACCACGACCCCGACGTCCACCGCGACCTCGTCTTGTCACTTGCTACGGGGTCGTTTCGGCAGGACTACCAAGACGCCTTCGACCAAGGCCTCGGCGACATCATCACCGAGGTGGAGGCCGTGTCGAAGGGCTCCGTCAACGACGTCTTCGTGACCTCCGTGGAAGGCGGGCAGGCCCAAGCCATCGTGTCGCTCGACATCGAGGTGTCGGGCACCAGCGGCCCCCGCTCGATCAACGACCAGTACGTGCTCCTCACCCTGATCAAGCTCGACGACGGGTGGAAGGTCGATCAGGTCACCGACCTCAGCTTCCCCACGGCGAGCCCCACACCTGTGACAGGGGACACCACGACGACCACGTCGCAGGCGCCCACGCCGTCGATACCCTGAGGCCCCGTTCGGCGCAACGCCCCCTGCGCTTGCCTGATCGGTGGACCGTGGGCCTATGATCCCGGCCCAAGCGCCCCCCGACACCCCCCCCGCAGTGAGGACAGGCATGGCTGACGACGACGTCATCGACGAGGAGATCGAGGAAGCCGAGGAGCTCGACGAGGATCCTGTGGACCTCGACGTGGACCTTGAGGTGGATCTCGACGGCGACGATGACGAGGTGCTGGCCGACGACCTGCTGGTCCCCGGCCTCGAGGGCGATGACGATGACGTGGTCGGCGTCGACGAAGAGGACGACGAACCGATCGTCGTGCCCGTCAAGGCGAAGCGCGACGACGGCGACGAGGACGAAGAGGAAGAAGAGGAGGCCGATCCCGACGACGTGGAGGCCGACCTCGACGCCATCTTGAAGGACCGCATCGCCGCCGCCGAAGAGGAAGAGGACGACGAGGAAGAGGAGGCGCCCGAGCCCGAGGAGCGCGGGGACGGCACGGGCCGCATCCAGCCCAAGCGCCCTGGTGAGTTCGTGTGCCAGTCCTGCTTCCTCGTGAAGCACCCCAGCCAGCTCGCCGACGCCAAGGCCCAGCTCTGCGCCGACTGCGTCTGACGACACACTGGGCCCGATGACCGGCGCGGTCTGCGCGTCCTGTAGGGAGACCCTGCCCAGCGGCGCCCGCTTCTGTCCCGCCTGCGGCACTGCGTGCGGCAGCCCTGCGACGGGTGAGCGACGGGTGGTCACCGTCGTGTTCGCCGACCTGGCGGGCTTCACGACCATGGCGGAAGGCCGCGACCCGGAAGCGGTCAAGGAGCTCCTCGACACCTGCTTCGGCGCGCTGGTGCCCGTCATCGACGAGCACGGCGGGGTGGTCGACAAGATCATCGGTGACGAGCTCATGGCCGTGTTCGGGGCACCCCGCGCCCACGAGGACGACCCCGAACGGGCAGTCCGAGCCGGCCTGGCCCTGCTCGGTGCCCTCGAGCAGCTCGACCCGTCTCTGGAGATGCGAGTGGGCGTCAACACCGGTGAGGTGCTGGCCGGGGTGGTCGGCCCGGGGGGCACCTACACGGTCACCGGTGACACGGTGAACACTGCCCACCGACTCGTCGGGATCGCCCGGCGAGGCACGGTCCTGGTCGCCGAGCGCACGTTCACGGCCACCCAGCAGGCCATCGTGTACGGCTCGCCGAGCACCCACCACCTGCGCGGTCGCCACGAGATGGTCGTCGCACATCGCGCTCTGCGGGCTCGGCATCGACCCGGCGTGCGCGTGCAGGGCCGCTCGGCGACGCCGATGGTGGGCCGTGCCGAGGAGCTCGACCGGCTGGTCTCAGCCGTCACCCGCAGCATCGACACCGACGAGCCACAGCTGGTGGTGGTGCTCGGCGAAGCGGGGATGGGCAAGTCGCGCCTCCTGGACGAGCTGGGCCCGGCCCTGCGCGACCGTCAGGTGCCGGCGCGCGTCCTGACGGTTCCGTGCGCTCCCTACGGGGCTGAGGGTCCGTTGGCACCCGTGGTCGGCCTCGTGCGGGCGGCTCTCGAGATCGACGACCAGGAGAGCATCGAGGACCAGCGCCGCGATGTCGCCACGCGCATCCAGGAGCTGCCCCTCGGCAGCGTGCCGCGGCAGGCCCTCATCGGTCGGATCCACCAGCTCCTCGGCCTCATCGAGCAGGCACCGCAACGGCGACCCGAGACGGGGCCAGCCCGCCACCGGCTCACCGACGACCTCGGCGCGGCCGCTCGAACGGTGCTCGACGCCGTCTCCACGTCGGGGCCCATCGTGGCGGTGTTCGACGACGCCCACTTCGCGGACCGGCTCCTGCTCGACCAGCTCGAGCGGGTACCGGCATGGGGGGCGGCACGAGCTCTGACCGTGATCGCGGTGGGTCGCGAGGAGCTCGGCACAGCCCAGCCCCGCCTCCTCGATGCGCAGTCCGACCGCCACCACGTCGTGCAGGTGACCCCGCTCGACGCCGCCGCCAGCGCAGAGCTCCTGGAGCGAACCCTCGCCGAGATCGACGGCCACACCGGCACGCTCGCGCCCGCTGTGGAGGCGCAGATCCTCGCTGCCGCGGGAGGCAACCCGCTGCTGCTCGACCAGCTGGCGCGGTTCCTGCGGGAGACCGGCGCACTGGTGGCGGTGGAGGGTGGGTGGCGCGCCATGCGGGATCTCGCCGAGGCCGGCCTTCCCGACGACGCCCGCGCCCTGCTCGGCGCCCGGCTCGACGGACTCCCCGCCGATGACCGTGCCGTCCTGCAGGATGCGGCCATCGTGGGCCGCACCTTCGATGCAACCGCCATCGCCGCGCTGGGCGCCGATGTGGGGGAGGGCGTGTTCGATCGCCTGGTCTCCCAGGGGCTGCTCGAACCAGGTGACGCCGACGGCGAGATGACCTTCCGTCACGCCATGGTGCGTGACGCCGCCTACGCCTCGGTGCCCTTGGGTGAGCGCCACCTGAAGCACGCCACCCTGGCCCGGTGGCTGGTGGACGAGGGAACCCACGTGGCGGGCGCAGACCTCGACACGCCCCGGATCGCTCATCACTTCGAACGGGCCATCAGCCTGCGTCGCGACCTCGAGGGCATCGAGGCGGTGGGCGTCGACCCCGAGCTGACCGCGGTGGCCGGGCGCTACCTGCTGGCCGCCGCTCGTGGCGCGCGGGCCCGTGACGAGCTCCGTGAGGCAGAGCGGTGGTACGAACGGGCCCGCGCCCTGAAGCTGGTGCCCACGGCCACCGACACGGCCACCGACACCGACACCGCCATTGCCCTCGAGCACGCCGCCACCCTGGTGTCGCTCCGGCGCCTCGACGACGCGGAGCGGCTCTACACGTCAGTGGCCGAGCACGCCTCGCCTCACGCATCGGCCGAGGGGGAGGCCCTCACCGGGCTCGGCCTCGTGGCTCGTCTCCGTGGTGACGCCGAGGGCGCCGAGGAGTGGTTCGACGCCGGTCGCCGCGCGTGGCAGCAGTCGGGGGACCTCGCCGGCGAGGCCACCTCCGTGCGCACCCATGGGTGGTCCGAGCTGATGGCGGGGCGGCCGCGGGCGGCCCTCCCCAAGCTGCTGCGGGCGCTGGAGCTCGAGGCCATGGCGGGAAGCTCTCCCGGTGAGACGCTCCAGTGCCTGGCGTGGTGCGAGTTCCTCATCGGCGACCACACCGCGGCGCGCACCCACCTGTGGGATGCGGCCCAGGCCCTCGCCGACGCCGACGACCGCGCCGGCCTGGCCTGGTGCTTCGGGATCCTCGGGAACAGCCTCTGGTTGGAAGGTCGCGTGGCCCAAGCCAAGGAGATCGCGGCCAGCCTCCTCACCACCGCCTCCGACCAAGCAGAGCCCTGGGGGGAGGGGATGTGCCTGGTGCTGCTGGCCGCGTGCCAGCTCGACAGCGGGGACCTCGAGGTGGCTCGCCTCACGGGGCAAGCCGCCCTGCGCGCCTTCGCCGAGCTCGACGACCCGTGGGGTGACGCCTCGGCGCGGCTGGTGCAGGGGATGCTCGAGCGGGTGGCGGGCGACCTCCCCGCGGCGATCGCGGCCCTCGAGCGCGGCCTGCGCACCGCCCAGCAAGTGTCGTCCATCGGCGGCGAGACCCGGCTGCGCACCGAGCTGGCCGCCGCCCTGCTCGACTCTGGGGACCTCGACGGAGCCGAGGAGCAGGCCCAGGCCACGCTCGCCCTGGTGCGCGGCGGCGGCGGCGACTCCGACAGCGAGATCCGGGCGCTGGTGGTCCTGGCCAAGCGGGCCCGAGCGCTGGGGGAGCGCGCCGATGCGGCGCGGCTCATCGAGGAGGCAGTGGGCCTGGCCGAGGGCGCCGTGCGGACGAGCATCTGGCGCCGGGCCGTGGCCCTCGCCGCCATCCTGGCCGCAGAGGCGGGCGACGTCCCGCGTGCCGAGCAGCTGGCCGCCGAGGCCGTCAGCGGCTCCTGGGAGAGCGCCCGGACCTGGGCGCTGGCGCAGCGAGCGGCGGCCGCCGCGCAACGGGCGGGCGGCAACCCAGCCGGAGCGCGGGCCACCTTGGAGGCGGTCCTCGATCGCTTTCGGGATCGTCCACTAGCGTTCGTCGACGGTGTCCGCGAGGACATCCGAGACCTTGCAGCGGGACCTCTCCTTTGAGCCTGGGGGCACTATGACGTACGGCAGCATCGTGGTCGGCACGGATGGGTCGGCCACTGCCGAGCGAGCCGTCGGAGCGGCCGCCGCACTGGCGGCGGCCGACGGCGCCCGCTTGGTGATCGTGACCGCCTACACCCCCGGCGAGGGCGCCGCCCACGACATCGATCCCGACGTGGTGCCCGAGGACATCCGCTTCATGCTCACCGACCGGGTCCAGGCCGAGGAGCTGGGCGCCCACGGACGAGAGCTGGCCAAGGCGGCCGGAGTGGCCAAGGTGGTCGTCCAAGCCGTCCCGGGTGACCCGTCAGAGGTGCTCCTCGAGGCGGCCAAGGACTTCGACGCGGCACTGATCGTCGTCGGCTCCCGTGGCTTGAGCCGCCACGCCCACTTCATCCTGGGCAGCGTGGCGGGAAGCGTGGCCCACCACGCCCCCTGCGACGTGCTGGTGGCCCACACCACGGCCTGAGGCCGTCGCCGGGTTCCCTTGGCCTGCCCGTCATCGACCAGAATGGGCAGATGACCGATCAGACCACCAACGGTGACGCCAAGTCGCCGGTCGAGACGGCTGTCGAGCACGCCGTCGAAGCCCTCGTGTATGCCCCCATCGGGCTCCTGTTCGAGGGATCCACCCTCCTGCCGCAGCTCATCGAGAAGGGCCGCAACCAGGTCACCATGGCGCGGATGATCGGCAAGTTCGCCGTCGACCAGGGGCGCGTGGAGGCATCCAAGGCAGCCGGCAAGCTCCAAGACCAAGCGGCCGGCGTGCTCGACTTCATCGGTGGCTCGGTGACGGTCCCGGCAGCGGAGGTCGCCCCGCCGGCCCCGGTGACCCATGCCCCCCGAGCCGGGCGCGCGGCCAAGGCGCCGAGCGGCGCGGCGCGCCAGGCGGCCCGGGCGGTGGCTGGGGTAGGCACCTCCCCAGCACCTGTCAACGGCAGAGCCAAGGCCCCCGCGGCCGCCGGTCCCGCGCCGTCGGTCACCACCCTGGCCATCCCCGACTACGACGGGCTCTCGGCGTCGCATGTGGTGAACCGGCTGGCCAGCCTGTCGGCGAGCGAGCTCGAGTCGGTGCGGGCCTACGAAGCCGCCAACCGAGGCCGCAAGACGATCCTCTCGAAGGTCGCCCAGCTGCAGTCCTCCTGATGGCCGGGCCCGCCCCGGAGGAGGGCTGCCGGCCGGCGACGGAGGCCGACGTGGCCCGCCTCGCGGAGCTGGCCGCCCAGGCCGTCGACGAGCTCCGCGAGGGGCGAGGTGGCGCGGTGTGGGCCCGACATGCCGCCCGCCGTGCCCCGTTCGACGATGAGCTTCGAGCCGAGCTCCGCGACGACCAGCGACGCGTCGTGGTGAGCACCCTCGATGACACCGTGATGGGCTACGGCGTGGCCCATGTGGAGGTGCTGGCCGACGGCGGCCGCCTGGGTGTGGTCGACGACCTCTACACCGATCCGGGCTGCCGCGAGCTGGGTCTGGCCGAGTGCGCCATGCAGGCCCTGATCGACTGGTGCACGGCCGAGGGATGCTTCGGGGTCGACAGCCTGGCCCTGCCGGGCGACCGCCACACGAAGAACTTCTTCGAGCGCTTCGGGTTGGTGGCCCGCGCCATCATCGTGCACCGGCCGCTGTCGTGAGCGAGACCATGCCCATCGTCGCCGTCGGGGCCGTGGTGGTGGATCACGACCGGCTCCTCATGGTGCGCCGGGGCCACGGCCCGGCGGCGGGGTCCTGGGCCGTGCCGGGCGGGCGTGTCGAGCGCGGGGAGACCCTGGTGGAGGCCGTCACGCGCGAGCTGCGCGAGGAGACCGGGATCGAGGGGGTGTGTGGCGCGCTCCTCGGCTGGACCGAGCGCATCGACGACGACCACCACTACGTGATCCTCGACTTCGAGGTGACGCTCGTGGGCGACGATCAGGTGGTGGCGGGCGACGATGCCGCTGAAGCGGCCTGGGTCGAGCTCCACGAGGTGGTGGAGCTCGACCTGGCCGATGGCGTGGCCGAGCTGCTGCACGACAACGGCATCATCGCCACGTTCACCTGAGGCTCAGCGGCCCTTCCAGACCGGGGGACGCTTCTCGATGAAGGCGGTGAGGCCCTCGCTGAAGTCCTCCGAGGACATGGCGACGCCCATGCCCTCCATGGACATGCGCCACCCCACGTCGTCCGGCGCGTTGGTCGCCTCGAGGACGATCTTGCGTGACTCTCGGACCGCGACGGGAGCGTTGGCGCAGATCTGCTCGGCCAGCTTGATGGCCTCGTCGAGAGCCTGGCCCGGCTCGACCAGCCGGTTGACCAGGCCGAAGTGGTAGGCCCGAGCGGCATCGATCGGGTCGCCGGTGAGGGTCAGCTCCATGGCGATGTTCAGGGGGATCTTGCGCCCGAGGCGGAACAGGCCGCCGGCGCCGGCCACCAGTGACCGCTTCACCTCGGGGATGCCGAAGGTGGCCGTGGCCGAGGCCACCACGAGGTCGGAGGCCAGCACGATCTCCGTGCCCCCGGCCAGCGCGGGACCGTCCACGGCGGCGATGATCGGCTTGTTGCGCTGGCGCTGGACGAAGCCGGCGAAGCCGCCCTTGGCCGTGGAGAGCCCGCCGGCGTTGCCGGAGTTGATCTCCTTCAGGTCGGCGCCGGCGCAGAAGACGGGCGGCACCCCGGTGAGGATCCCAACCCAGATCGAGTCGTCGGCCTCGACTCGGTCGATGGCCTCCTCGATCCCGGCAGCCACGGCGCCGTTGACGGCGTTGCGCGCCTCGGGACGGTTGATCTTGATGACCGCAAAGGGCCCACGTTGTTCGAAGTCGACAGACATGGCGGGCACGTTAGCCACAGAGGGGTATCCTCACGCCAACTGCAGGAACCGAGCGGGCGAGCGGAGGGCATGAGCGACGGAGCAGGGCACCTCCAGTGCCCCTTCTGCGAGGCATATGAGGTCGAGCGCCTCTACCTGGCCTCGGTCCGCGTCGATTCGTGCGCCTGCGCCTCGTGCGGGGCGCGCTGGGACGAGGACCCTGTGACCGGTGACTATCGAGGTCGTGCGTCCAAGGAATCGGTGCTCGACCCCGGCTCGCAGCGCCCGTCCCGACCGAGCTAGCTGGTCGCGGGATCCACGGGGTCGGAGCTCTCCTCCGTGACGACAGCGTCCTCGGCCGGGGCCTCCGTGACGACAGCGTCCTCGGCGGGGGAGTCGTCGGCGGCCGGCTTGGCGGGTGCCGGCTTCTTCGGCTTGGGCGGACGCCGACGCTCGACCTTCGGGCGCGGCGCGCTGCGGTCGGGCGTGATCTCGAAGATGTGGGCGATCTTCGGGATGCGGGTGGCGAGACGGGCGATGGTGGCCTGCACATCGGCGTGCAGCTGCGTGGGCAGCGACGTCGGGATCACCTTGTCGCGCACCGGCGCGAAGGCCAGCGCGTCGAGGACCGCGACCCAGCGCTCGGGCGCGGCATCAGCCGTGAGGGCCTCGCCAGCTCCGGCGGTGAGGCGGGCGGCCACGTCAGCGGGCAACGGCGCCCCTGCCTTCGGCGGCCGGGACGAGAGGCGCAGGGCCCGCACGATGCGACCGACGTCGAGCGTCGCGTTCAGCTCGGCCAGCCAGGTGGCGTGCTCGGCGTCGACGCGGGTGGCCAGCCCCTCCTTCAGGGCTTGGGCGAGGGCGCGGGCTTCGTCGTCCTTGGGGCCGGAGTCGGCCGCTGACACCACCGAGCGCAGGTCGCGCAGGTCGAGCAGCTCGATGTCACGGTGGGCGGCTTCGGCGCGGTCACGCCACTCGGCGGCGCGGACCTTGGGCACGAGCTTCTCCGCGATCTCGAGCAGCGGGCCGGCTGCGATGGCCGACTCGCCGGCCGCGGTGCGCTCGGCGTTCTGCTTCTCGATGGCCTGACGGACGGCGGGAAGGCCGCCCAGCACGACCTGCTCGGCGATCGGGCGCTGCTCCTCGGGCAGCGCCTCGAGCAGGGCACTGCGATGCACCTTGCCGGCCCGGAGGCGCTTGGCCTTCGGTCGCTCGACCACCGGCATGGGGGGCGGTTCGGGACGGGA
Organism: Acidimicrobiales bacterium; assembly: GCA_046598435.1. Classification (GTDB taxonomy): domain Bacteria; phylum Actinomycetota; class Acidimicrobiia; order Acidimicrobiales; family VFJN01; genus VFJN01. The sequence continues at coordinate 25,519 of JBKJIL010000066.1, read as the reverse complement.
GCGACGGGGCGGCCGGCTGTCGCCGTCGCGTCGGGCACCCGCCTCGGCGCCGCTGCGCTCGCCGTCGGGCCGCGGGCCGCGCTCGCCGTCGCGCCCCGGGCCGCCGCGACGGGGGCCGCCGCGCTCGCCATCTCGACGCGGTGCGCCGCGCTCGCCCTCGCGGCGCGGACCGTCACGGCGGGGACCGCGATCGTCTCGGCCTCGAGAGGCGAGGGTGGAGGTGACGAGGGGCTCGTCCTTGCCGACCGGTGCGATGAGCTCGAGGCGCTCCGGCTCCTTGCGGGTGCCCTTGGTGGGCACCACGCCGGTGATCTCGATCCCGTCCACGAAGAACTCGGCGTCGACCTTGAAGACGTCACCGACCTTGGCGCCAGGAGGGAGCACCGTGGCGGCCACTGAGCCCTTGGGGGCCTTGGCGCCGGCAGCGCGCCAGGTCCAGGTGTCATCGTCGCGCGAGCTGGTCAGCTCGATGTCGATCCTGCGGGGCATGAGGGGGAGCTCCAGAGGCGGTCGTCGGAGGACCCGCTCGTGCGCGGGCCGTCTGGGGTCAACAACCGTACTCGCGCCCTGGGATGACCCCCCAATGGGTCAGCGACGCACCCAACCGTCGGGCATGGATGCCAGGGCCGCCACCGTCGCTGGGAGCGACGACCCGGCGATGTCGGCCAGCGTGGTCTCCTCCAGCACCTGACGCAGGGCCACGCGGGTCGCGATCCACACGCGCTGGAGCTCGGCGGCCGCCCCTGAGTAGGTCACCTCCTCCGGAGGCGTGCCGTGCACGTCCGCCAGCGGTCCTTCCACCGCCCGGATGACGTCGGCCACGCTCACCTCGGCGGCCGGCCGAGCCAGCCAGTAGCCGCCGTCGGAACCCCGCTGGCTGCTCACGAGGCCAGCGCGGCGCATCTCCGCCAAGATCCCTTCGAGGAACCGGACCGGGATGCCCTGGGCCTCGGCGATGGCGTCGCCCTTCATGGTGGCCCGCTGACCGACGGCCTCGCGCTGCGCGGCGGCCAGCTCGGCACCGGCCCGCACCGCGTAGTCGACCTTGGCCGTGATGCGCATCGCTCAGCTGGCGCAGCGAGCAGCCAGGCTCCCCAACGCGGTGGTGCGGCGGTGCTCCCGGAGCACGTTCAGGTCACGGCCGTTGGTGAGGTAGGCGAACGACAGACCCGACGCCGGGTCGGCCCACGCCACCTGGCCGGCCGCCCCGTTGTGCCCGAAGGTCGCGGGCGACGCGGTGCGCCCCATGCCCCGCACGTTGGCTCGGCCGTCGTCGCCCGCGACCACCAGGCCCCGTGTGCGATTGGCCGGGTGCCCGAGGATGGGGTCGGGGAAGCTGTTGCGGACCACGGCGGTGACGTCATGCAGCACCTCCGGGTCCCAGAGGCCCTTGGGGTCGTGGAGGAGGGCCTGGTAGAAGGCGGCCAGGTCGGCAGCGTTGGAGATCCCCCCGCCCCCAGGGAGCCCCACCTCGCGTGCCGCAGGACGACTCAGGCTCAGCAGCGCCTCGTCGGTGACCTCACCCACGTCGAGGGTGCGCACGCCGAGGGCCGCCTCCAGCTCGTCGGGGGTGGCCGCCTCGCCGCAGAGCACCACGTCGAGGATGTCGGTCTGGGCCTCTGCCGGCACGCCGACGGCGAGCGCGTCCAGGCCCAGCGGCTCTGTGATGCGGCGGCGCACGGCGTCACGATGGTCCTCGCCGCTGACGGCATGGATCAGCTCGGCCAGGACCCAGTGGGCGGAGGTGGGGTGGTACTCGTACCGGGTCCCGACCTCCCAGTTCAGCCGCCACGAGGCGAAGGCCTCACGGCGGCCGTCATGGGTGTCCCAGAGCGGTGGCCCCAGGGGGGCGTGGGGGAACCCAGCGGTGTGCTGGAGCACCTGATCGAGGGTGATGACGTCCTTGCCGTGGGTGCCGAACTCGGGGATGACGTCTGCGATGCGCGTGTCGGGCGACACGGCACCCTCGCCCATCAGCTGCCAGATGACCGACGCCACGACGGGCTTGGTGGCGGAGAAGATCGTGTACCGAGAGTCGGTGGTGGCCGCACCGAAGGCCTCGTGCACGAGCACCTCCCCGTCGAGGGCGAGAGCCAGCTGGCACGACGGGAGCAGTCCCTCGTCGACCTCCGTGGCGGCGCGGGTCAGCAGGGCTTCGACGGCAGCGAGATCGAGCGAGGTCATCGCTCGGCAGCGTACCGCCGTGGTCCGCCTGAGATCTGACGGTGTGTCATACATTGGAGCCATGACAGCCACGGTCCTCGCCCCTGAGCCCCCGCTGCCGCTCGGTGAGCGCATCGAGCTCCCCGGGCGCGGCACCACCTTCGTGCGGAGGATCGAGGGCCCGGCGGGAGCGCCCACCGTCGTGCTCCTCCACGGCTGGATCGCGAGCGGGGGGCTCAACTGGTTCAACGCCTTCGAGCCGCTCGCGCGCCACTACTCGGTGCTCGCCCCGGACCTGCGCGGTCACGGGCGCGGCATCCGCAGTCGCCGTCGCTTCCGACTGGCCGACTGCGCCGACGACGTGGCCGGCCTGCTCGACCACCTCGGCACGGGGCCGGTGATCGCGGTGGGCTACTCGATGGGCGGGCCCGTGGCACAGCTGCTGTGGCACCGTCATCCCGAGCTGGTCGAGGGGCTGGTGTTCTGCGCCACCTCCGATCGATTTCTCATCGGCGACCGGGAGCGCATGGTCTTCGGCACGCTGATGGCCTCCGCCGTGGGCACCACGAAGACCGGGCAGTGGGTGGGACGCCTGCCCGGGATGCAGTCGTGGGTGCCCCGTGGTTCCGCCACCCGCCCCACCAACCTGCGGGCGTGGGCGGCGGGGGAGATGCGCCGTCACGACGTGGTGAAGCTCATGGAGGCCGGCCAGGCCATCGGGAGCTACAACGCCCGGCCGTGGACCCGCTACATCGACGTGCCCACCACCGTGATGATCACCGATCGCGATCGCGCCATCCGACCTTCCGAGCAGCAGATGCTCGCCGATGCCATCCCGGGCTCGGTGGTGCACCACGTCGATGACGGGCACGTGGTGTGCGCCAAGCGCGAGTTCGGTCAGATGGTGCTGCGGGCGGTGCAGTCGGTGACGGAGCGGATCCCGGCCCCCTTGCGGCTCGTCGCGCCCTGAGCGCCGGCATGGGCCCGCTGCACGGTTGCCGCGTCATCGAGGTGGCCGGCCTCGGCCCGGCGCCGTTCTGCGCCATGGTGCTCGCAGACCTCGGTGCTGACGTCATCCGGATCGATCGCCGCTCGTCGGTGGGGCCCGCCCCCGGCTCGGCGGCCTTCGACGTGCTGGGCAGGGGTCGGCGCTCGATCGCCATCGACCTCAAGTCCGCCCGCGGTGCGGAGGTGGTGCTGCGACTGGCCGCCGGTGCTGACGCGCTGATCGAGGGGTTCCGGCCCGGGGTGGCCGAGCGCCTGGGCATCGGCCCGGACGAGTGCTCACGCCACAACTCGAGCCTCGTGTACGGACGCATGACCGGGTGGGGGCAGGACGGCCCGCTGCGTGATGCGGCCGGCCACGACCTGACCTACGCCGGTGTGGCCGGGGCACTGGCCCACATCGGCCGGGAGGGCCAGCTCCCCACACCGCCGTTGAACCTGGTGGCCGACTTCGGTGGGGGAGGGATGCTCCTGGCCCTGGGCGTGGTGGCGGCCATGCTCGAGGCGCAGCGCTCCGGCCAGGGTCAGACCGTCGATGCCGCCATGGTGGACGGCACCGCGCTGCTCATGGCGCCCTTCTTCGGGGCCCGCGCCATGGGCTTCTGGTCCGACGAACGGGGCACGAACCTCCTCGATTCCGGGGCCCCCTTCTACGACGTGTACCGCTGCCGGGACCACAAGGAGATCGCCGTCGCCGCCATCGAGCCCCAGTTCTTCGCCGAGCTCCTCGACGTGCTGGAGCTGGCGCCGGACACGGTCCCCGACCAGCAGGATCGAGCCCGCTGGCCAGAGCTGCGGGCGACCCTGACTGCCACCCTGGCGCAGCGGACGCGGGACCAGTGGCTGCGCCTTGCCGAGGGCCGCGATGCCTGCCTGGGCCCCGTGCTGACGATGGGCGAGGCCGCTCAGCACCCGCACATGGCCGCTCGACAGACCATCGTGGAGGTGGACGGCGTGCCCCAGCCGGCGCCGGCACCGCGCTTCTCCGGCACCCCGGCGGCACTCGGCCGCCGGCCGGCGGTGGCCGGTGAGCACACCGACGAGGTGCTGGCGGAGGCCGGCTTCGCCGACGACGAGGTGGCGGCCCTGCACCGAGCGGGGACGGTGGCCTAGCGCGCCGCAGGGCAGGCGGTCAGCGCTCGTAGGGCTCGCACATCTTGCACGGAGCCAGGCCGTCGGACTCTGAGACGCGGCGCAGACCCTTCTTGCCGCTGACCACGGCGCACGTGGTGCGGTGGGCCATCGTGCCCTGGGCAGTGGCGACCAGTGGCACCGCCTCGATGGTCGACGCGGGGGCCGACGCGGGGGCATGGCTCCCGTTGGCGCCGTTGCTGTGGGTCGACGCGAGCGGACCGTGGTTCTGGGCGGCCACCTGGTCGTGCAGGCGCTGCAGGGCGTCGAGGACCGCGACGGACTGCACCCGGTGCTCCTTCACCAGCTGGGTGATCCAGTGCGTGAAGTAGAAGAACGAACCGAGGAACACGAGGCCGACCCCGAGGAGCCCTCCGGAGATCAGGTACGGCACCTGCTCGAACACGTAGGGCGTGCGCGAGGCACCCCACCAGCCGAGGATCACGATCACGAGGCCGAGCGGAGCGATCACCCCGCCGAGGACCATGAGCACTCGCTCCTCGAGGCGCAACGTCGCGCCCCCGATCCGCAGGGCCCGCACCCCTTCGCTGAATCGGTCATCACGCGCATCGGCGTCGCCGGTCGGCGCCGACGAGACCGCCGGGCCCGTGGCGGAGGTGGCGCGGTCGTGGGTGGTAGAGGTCACGGGGTCCTCGGAGGCGCTGGGGGCTTGTCGAGCCCGATGGGACAAGAGGTGGAGACAGGCGCGAGCACGTTGTCGGCCAGCCTGCTCGACCCGATCCCGAACAGGGGCATGGCCAGCAGGGCCAGTGCCACGAGGGCGGCCGGGAGGGCGGTGTCGAGCACGTTGGCCACCGGGTCGGTCAGGGGCTCCACGGCACCGGGAGCCGACTCGGGAGACCGCGGCAGGGGGGCCGGCGGCGTGACGAACCCCGGAGCACCGGGATCGAACGGATCCGTCCCGGGAAGCGGCCCGCTGGGCAGGTCGCTGGGAAGGGGGAAGTCGAGGGCCGGGAAGGGCGGGGTGGCCAGCGCGCTGACCGACGCCGGAGCGAGAGACAGGCCCGTGATGTGGTTCTCGGCCAGGAAGCTCACGGGGTTCGGGATGGGCCCGACGTTGGGCTTGAGCTCAGCGGGGATGCCGTTCACCAGGTCCACGAGGGCCTGCTGCTCGCGGCCCTCGTAGCTGAAGGTCAGCTCGAGCCCGGTGCTGAAGCGCGACGCCGCCCCGCTCTCGGCCTGCTGGGCGCTGGGGTCGACGAGGCGCAGGTGGACCCCCGCCTCGGCGAGCACGTCGTCGAGCTGGGGGGTGGCTTGGCTGAGCACGTCGCTGAGCAGGTCCTGCACCGGTTGGGTCAGCTCGCCCAGCGGTCCGGCCAGCTCTCCCAGGGGGCTCCCCGCGGGAGCCGCCGGACCGGTCGGCGCGGGCGCCTTGGCCAGCACCAGGCCGGCTTCGCTGAGCGACGCGTCGAGGCCGAGGAAGCGAACGCCGCTGGCCACGGTGCCGCCGTTGGTCGAGCCGACCGTGCCGTCGTGGACGGCCACCAGATCGGTGACCAGCGAGTCGATCGTGATGAGGCCACCGAGGATGCGCACGTCGGACATGGCCACCCGACTCCGCCCCACGGCCAAGGTGCCCTCCACCGCGGTGCGAGCGCCCGACGCCAGCCCACCCACCGTGATCACGGGCGGCGCGTCGAGGGCGCCGTAGACGGCCGTGGCCTGCACGCCCAGGGCGTTGGTGACGACCTTCTGGGCGACGGGCCCTTGCGAGGTGTCCGCCTCCACGGGGCCGGCCGGGAAGAACGCCTCGGCCTTGATGGGATACGGCGGCACCTGCTCGCCGGGACCCCCTGCTTGCGACATGAGCGATCCGAAGTTCCCGAGCAGCGCACCCGGATAGGCCAGCGAGGCGAGGCCATAGCCGGTAGGCCCTGAGCCGAAGCGCGCCGTCGTCTCGGGGAGCGTGAGGTCGAGCACCGGCGTGCCGCCGGGGAGCAAGCCGACCAGCTCGTAGCGCCCCTGGACGCCCGAGGCGCGCGCCTCGAGCTGGTAGGCGCCGAAGATCTCGTCGCCGGTGCGGGTGGCGGCCGCGTCCTGGGCCTGGGCCGGGAGGTTGCTGCCGAGGCCGAGGAGCGACGCCCCGACCACGAGCAGGGCCAACCGCCGTTGGCGCTGCCACCGAGAGGTTCGGGGTTGCTCAGACGAGCGCATCAGCCACCTCCGGCAAGACGACGGGTCCACCCGGGGCCCCGTCCGCGGCACTGGTCCCCGACGGGCGCACCGCGGCCGAGGCCCGTCGACGCGGCCGTCGAGCGAAGAGCAAGCCGGCCATGCCGTTGGGCTGCTTGCCGAGGGCCACGGCCACCACGGCGATCAGGGCGAACACCAGACCGGCCAGCTCGGGCTTCTCTGACTGCACGAGCGGGAGAAGCGCGAACAGGAGCCCGCCGAGCAGGGCGCCCGTGACGGTGGTGATGCCTCCGACGAAGGCGAACAGGAACAGCAGCACGTTGTAGAGCGGCTCGAAGTCGAGCTGCCCGGCCGTGAAGCCGAGGCCGCCGTAGAGGGCGCCGGCCAGGCCGGCGATGGCCGACGACAGCGCGAAGACGGTCAGCTTGGTGCGGCGCACGTCGAGCCCGAGGGTGGCGCAGGCCGCCTGGCTGTCGCGCATGGCCGCCAGCCGACGGCCGAAGGGGCCGCGCCGCAAGGCGAGGACGCCGATGGCCACCAGCGCGAACACGAGCGCGCACAGCACCGAGAAGGCCCGGTTGCCCGTGAAGTCGATCCCGAGCACCTTGAGCCGACCGACGGTCACGCCGCCCAGACCGTAGATCCTCGAGTCCTGGAAGATCACGTCGCGCGACACCTGGGCGAGGGCGAACGTGACAAGGGCGAGGTAGAGGCCTTGGAGGCGGAGCGCGGGCAGGGCGACCACCACGCCGAACGGCACCGCGATGGCGGCGGCCGCCCCCATGCCGAGGATGCTGTCGCCGCCGGCCACCTTGCCCATGGCGAAGGCACCGAGACCGAAGAACACGTACTGCGCCAGCGAGATCTGACCGGAGTACCCGGTGAGCAGCACGAGCGAGAGCAGGAGGGTGCCGTAGATCAGAGCCCGGTTCAGATCGAGCAGGTTGTCGCCGGCCACGCTGGCCAGCAGCCCGATGGCGGGCACGAACAGTGCCGCCCGCACGACCGTGGCGGAGAACCGGGGCACGCCGGGGGTGTCGCGACCCACGATGCGACCCACCGACAGCTTGGCCTCGGGGAGGGCGAGGAGCACGAGGAAGAGGAAGACGCCGGGCACACCGACCTGCAGGTGGTTCCACAGCTCGGTGTGCGGGAACGCGATGGGCGCGTAGCCCTGGATGAGCCCGAGCATGATCGCTCCGCCGAAGGTCAGGGCCAGGCTCTTCAGCCGTCCGAACACCGCGGCGCCATACGCGCTCAGCACGAAGAAGGTCAGGTTGATCGCGTCGAGCGCGCCGGCCGTCGGCGCGTACAGCACACCGGCCAGGGCGGCCAGGACGGACCCGAGCATCCAGCTCGTGCGGGCGATCGTGAGCGGTGGCGCTCCGGTGAGGGCGGCCAGCTCGGCGTTGTCGACCACGGCCCGCATGGCGACGCCGGTGCGGGTCGCCTTGAGGAGGTAGCGCAGGCCGAGGGCGACGGCCACCGCCGTCACGAAGAAGGCCACCTCGTCCCAACGGATCCGGGCGCCCACGATGGACACGGCCCGGTCGCCGAAGAGGTACGACGTGGTGCGCTGCTCGCCGTCGGACTGGTAGAGGTACTGGATCACGCCGATCAACAGGATCGTGAGGGCGATCGTGACCGTCAGCGTCGTGCCGGGTGGGGCGTTGCGGAAGCTGCGCATGATCCGCTCGAGGAGGAGGCCCATGAGCGGGGCCAGGACCCCGAGCACCATCAGCAGCGCCAGCGGCACCGGGAGGCCGGCGCTCACCTTCAGCTCGTAGTAGGCGAAGGCCGCCACCATGCCGACGCCACCATGGGCGAAGTTGAACACTCCGGTGGTGGTGTATGTGAGCACGAGGCCGCTGGCCGCGATGGCGAACACGCACCCTGCGCTGATCCCGATGAGGGTGAACTGCAGGAACGACGGCAGCGAGCCGGCGCCGTCGTAGGCACGGATCAAGAGGAGGAGGCTGGCGAGGCTGCCGACCACGACGCCCACGGCCAGCTGTCGATCGCCCTTGAGGCGATCGACGACCTGCTTCAGCACTGGAAGCCTTGGGCGGGGAACGTCTTGACCCACTTCCCGCCCTTCACCGAGATGATGTTGAAGCAGGTGGGGGCGGCCTTCTGGGCCGGGTTGATGTTGCCCACGAGCCCGCCACCGTCGTACTTGGTGATCTTGGCCAGCTCGGCCAGCATCTTGGCCTGCGTCGGGTCCGAGCCGGCCGCCTTGAGGGCGGTGACGAACATGTCCGCCGCCACCCAGCTCACCAGTGCGAAGAAGTCGACATCGGCCCCTGGTGCTGTGCGGGCGTACCAGGTGTTGAAGGCGGCGATGGCCGGGTTGGTGGCCGCCTCCTCGGGGATGGCGAAGATGAGGCCCACCGTGGTGCCTTCCGCGGCGGCCCCCGCCAGCTGGACGAACTTCTTGCCGTAGACCTGGGCCCCGTAGAAGGGGACCTTGGGGAAGTAGTCGACGCTCTCGAAGGCCTTGGCCAGGTTGGCCATGGCGTTCACCTCGGCCACGGTGATGATGAAGTCGACGCCCTTCTGCTTCATGTCGTTGGCCTGGGTGTTGAAGTTCGTGGCCGTGGGCGCCACCGGGTAGGTCGCCACCACCGGGATGCCGGCCTTCTCGAAGTCGACCTTGTAGGAGTTGGCCTGGTTCACACCGGTGGCGACGTCCTGGTAGAGGATGGCCGGCTTGCTGATGCCGGCCGTCGACTTGAAGTAGCGCAGGATGTTGAGCAGGCCGTTCCCGGCGCTGGGGTCTGGGTTGATCGGGTTCGGCGAGTAGTTGTTCTTGGCCGCCACCCGGGTCTTGGTCGTGGCCAGCGAGACGTCGGGCAGGCCCTTGGCGTCGATCACGGGGGCACCGCCGTCGTCGACCACCGAGACGTTGCCCACCAGCGCCAGCACCTGGCCGGCCATCTTCTCGGTCTCGGATCGGTTGGTGGCCGACTGGAAGCGATCATCCGCGGTGATGAGGGTGAGCTTGCGCCCACAGATCCCACCGGCGTTGTTCACCATGTTGAAGTACGCCTTGACGGCGTTGACGCCCGTCTGCCCGAACCCGGGCACGAGGCCGCTGATCTGGCTGACGTTGCCGACCTTGATCTCCGTTGGGGTCACACCCGTGCTGGTGGCTGTGCCGGGCGCGCACGCACCCGGTGCGCCCGCGACCGGCGTGCTCCCGGTGTCGCCGCCAGTGCCCGTGGTGCCGCCGCCGGTGTCACCGACGACCGCTCCGCCATCGGTCACGACCCCGCCTTCGCTGGCCACGGCATCGCCTGAGTCGCCCGGTGCGTCGGTCGTCGCGCCTCCGTCAGACGAGGAGGCACCGCCGGAGCCGCTGGACAGCGCCAGCGCCCGTTCGTCCTCGCTGAGGCGCGATCCGCAGGCGGCAGAGGTGACCGCCAGCGCGAACGCCAGCACCAGTGCGACGGACCGCGTTGACCTCATGAGATGGCACACCCCCCGTAGAGCTTCCAGGAACCAAGTTCGGCGCCGCCCCACGCCGGTCCTGCACTGCTGGCAGCAGATCTGACGGTGTGTTAGAAGAAACTGAAACGTGTTCTACTTCACGTGGGAGGCCCTCCGTCGATGCACCTCGCCTACACCCCTGAGCAAGAGGCGCTGCAGCGCGAGCTCCGGCACTACTTCGGCGACTTGATGACCCCCGAGGTCGAGGCCGAGTGCGCATCGGGGGAGACGGGGGGCCCGGCGTGCCTCGAGGCGGTGCGCAAGATGGGGCGCGACGGCTGGTTGGGGATCGGCTGGCCCACCGAGTACGGCGGTCAGGGCCGCACCGACGTCGAGCAGTTCATCTTCTTCAACGAGGCGTGGCGCGCCGGGGCGCCGATCCCGTTCCTGTCGATCAACACGGTCGGCCGCACGATCATGGAGTTCGGGTCCGCGGAGCAGAAGCAGCTCTTCCTCCCGAAGATCCTGGCCGGCGAGCTGCACTTCTCGATCGGGTACACGGAGCCCAACGCCGGCACCGACCTGGCCTCGCTCACCACCAAGGCGGTGAAAGACGGTGAGGAGTGGGTCATCAACGGCCAGAAGATCTTCACGTCGTTGGCCAGCTACGCCGACTACATCTGGCTGGCCGCCCGCACCGACCCTGACGCTCCGAAGCACAAGGGCATCACGGTCTTCCTCGTGCCCACCTCGGATCCGGGCTTCAGCATGACGAAGATCGCCACGATGGTGAACGCCAGCACCTACAACACCTTCTACGACGACGTGCGGGTGGGCGACGACGCAGTGGTGTTCGGGGTGAACCGCGGCTGGGACCTCATCGTCAACCAGCTCAACTACGAGCGGGTGTCGCTCGGCCCCCCGGGGATGGTGGAGCGCGTCTTCGACGAGGTCATCGCGTGGACCCAGGACACCAAGCTCCCCGACGGTCGGCGCGTCGCCGACCAGGAGTGGGTGCAGCTCAACCTGGCCCGGGTGCACGCCCGCCTGGAGTTCGTGAAGCTCATCAACTGGAAGGTGGCCGCCGCCGGAGGGGCCAACCCGGCCGACGCCAGTGCCACGAAGGTCTTCGCCACCGAGTTCTACACCGAGGCCTATCGCCTGCTGATGGAGGTGCTCGGGCCGGTGGCCTACCTCACCCGCGGGTCGCCTGGCGCGCTGATGGCCGGTCGCCTCGAGCGAGCCTTCCAGGGATGCCTCATCCTCACCTTCGGTGGGGGCGTGAACGAGGTGCAGCGCGACCTGATCGCTCTCTTCGGCGCCGGGCTGCCCCGCGTGCCCCGGACCTGAGGAGCCGTCTCGATGGACTTCACCCTCTCTGATGCGCAGGAGGCGATCCGCGATCTGGCGGCCCGCATCCTCACCGAACAGCTCCCGCCGGAGCGCCTCCGAGCAATCGAGGAGGCGGGCACCTGGTATGCCGACGACGTGTGGGAGGCGCTCGCCGCGGCCGGGCTCCTCGGCATCTGCCTCCCCGAGTCCGATGGTGGCGGCGGCTTCGGGCTGACCGAGGCCTGCTTGGTCGCCGAGCAGGTGGGCCGCACGGTGGCACCGCTGCCCTTCGTGTCGGCGGTGGTCGGCGCCGCCATGCCCGTGGCCCGCTTCGGCTCAGATGCACAGCGCGCCCGCCACCTGCCCGGGCTGATCGACGGCTCCCGGATCCTGTCGGTGGCGCTCCAGGAGCCGAACGAGGTCACCGCTCCCGCGGTGCCGGCCACCACCGCGTCCGCCACGGACGCGGGCTGGCGGCTCGACGGGGAGAAGGCCTTCGTGGTGGCCGCCGACCGATCGGCAGTGATCCTGGTGCCGGCGCGCACCTCGGAGACCGGCTCGGCGGTGTTCCTCGTCGATCCCACCGCAGCCGGCGTGCACCTCGTGGCGGACCAGGCCGTGAACGGGGAGCCGCAGTGGACGGTTCGGCTCAGTGCCGTCGAGGTGGGTCCCGACGATCTTCTGGGTGACGACAGCCAGGGCGCCGAGATCGTCCGGTGGATCACCGAACGGATGATCGCGGCAGTGTGCGCCACCCAGGTCGGCGTGTGCGAGGAGGCAGTCGCGATCACGGCGCGCTACGTCTCCACGCGGGAGCAGTTCGGCGCCCGGCTCGGAACCTTCCAAGCTGTCGGGCACCGCGTGGCCGACGCCTACATCGACACCGAGGGCATCCGTCTCACGACGCTCCAGGCCATGTGGCTCGTCGACGCCGGCCTCGACGCCGACGACGAGCTGATGGTGGCCAAGTACTGGGCCGCCGAGGGCGCCCAACGAGTGGTCCACGCCGCGCAGCACCTCCACGGGGGCATCGGCATGGACCTCGACTACCCGATCCACCGCTACTTCCGCTGGGCCAAGGTGCTCGAGCTGACCCTCGGCGGGGCCGGCCCGTCGCTGCGGCGTCTGGGGGCGAGCATCGTCGCCCAGCCGGTCGGCCACTGACGGACCCACCGCCGGCCACCCCACCACCGCCGCTCAGAGCGCCCGCCCCGTCACTACGATCCGCACCACGGCCATCCCAGGGGGGAACCACCACGTGAAGCACTCACGCACCGCGACATCGATCCTCGTGCTTCTGATGCTCGTCGCATCGGCTTGCTCGCGCAGCGACACCGACACGGAGACGGGCGGCGAGACCACCACCACTGCAGGCGCCACCGATGGGGGCGGCGACGGCGGCGATGCCACCGCCCTCGACGCCGGGGGCTTCGGCGAGCTGGAGGCGGTGTGCCAGGAAGGCGACGCGTCCGGCGCCACGGCGCCCGGCGTCACCGACACCCAGATCACCGTCGGCACCATGACCGACAAGGGCGGTCTCGTGCCCGGGCTCAACGAGGAGATGTACGACACCGCCGTCGCCTTCACCAAGTGGTGCAACGAGCACGGGGGCATCAGCGGCCGGGAGATCGTGCTGTCCGACGTCGACGCCAAGCTGTTCGACTACGAGCCGGCGGTCACCGAGGCCTGCGGACGTGACTTCGCGCTGGTCGGTGGCGGCGCCGTCTTCGACGAGGACCCCAACTCGGTGCGCGTCGGGTGCGATCTGCCCAACATCGCGGGGTACGTCGTGTCCGCACGCGGCCGCACGGCCGGCCTGCAGGTCCAGCCCATCCCCAACCCGATCTACGACATCTCCCTGGGCCGCTACAACGCCGTCAAGCGCTCGCTGCCCGACGGCATCGACCGCTACGCCATCATGGCCTCGGCCATCGACTCCGTGCTGCTCGTCAAGGACCAGACCATCGAGGTGGCCGAGTCGCTCGGGTTCACCGTCGTCTACTCGCTCGACTACCAGACCCAGGGCGAGACCGGGTGGGCCAACTTCGTCCGGGAGATGCAGCAGAAGGACGTCAAGATCCTGGAGTTCATCGGACAGCCCCAGAACTTCGTGGAGCTGACCCAGGCCATGGACACCGCGGGATGGCACCCCGACGCCGTCCTGCTCAGCCCCAACTTCTACGACGACCTCTACAAGCAGGCCGCCACCGACAGGTCGGTGGAGCTCTACATCCAGTCGGCCTTCCTGCCCCTCGAGCTGGCCGACGAGAACAAGGCCACCCAGGACTACCTGGACCTCATGAGCGAGTACAACCCTGATGGGAAGGTGGCGCTCCTCGGCATGCAGGGCCTGTCCTCCTGGTTGCTCTTCGCACAGGCCGCCACGGCCTGCGGCTCCGACCTCACCACGGAGTGCCTGCTCACCGAGGCCGCCAGTGCCACGGGCTGGACCGGCGGCGGCCTCCACGCCCCACAGACCCCGGGCAACACGGTTCCCAGCGCGTGCTTCTTGCTCCTCGGCCTCGATGACACCGGCTTCGTGTACAACGAGACGGTCACCGCACCCACCGACGGCGACGGCCTGTTCAACTGCGACGAGAGCAACACCTTCGAGCTGCAGGGCGACTACGGCGTGCCGCGGCCGGAGGCTTGAGCGGCGCCGGGGCAGGCGCCATGCAGAACTTCCTCGCCAACACGGTGCTCGGTCTGGCGACCGCGGCGATCTTCGCGCTCGCCGCCAGCGGGCTGGTCCTGACCTACACCACCACAGGCATCTTCAACTTCGCCCATGGCGCCATCGGCATGCTGGGCGCCTTCACCTACTGGCAGCTGCACGTGGCCTGGGGGTGGCCGATCCCGCTGGCCCTGGGCGGCGTCCTGCTCGTCGCCGCCCCCCTCCTCGGCGTCGGGATCGAGCGGGTGATCATGCGGGGCCTGCACGACGCGCCCGAGACGATCCGGATCATCGTGACGGTCAGCCTGCTGGTGGCGATGCTGGGCCTCGGCATCTGGGTGTGGAGCCCCCAGGAGGTGTACCGGGTGCCGCTGCTCTTCGCCGGCCATCGGGTGCGGCTCTTCGACGTCAACATCACGTGGCACCACCTCAGCGCCTTCTTCGTGGCCATCGCCGTCGCCGTCGGGCTGCGCCTGCTGCTGTACCGCACCCGGGTCGGCCTCGACATGCGGGCCACCGTCGACAGCCGACCGCTGGCCATGCTCCACGGCGCCCGTCCCAACCGGTCGGCCGCCATCGCCTGGGCCATCGGCTGCTCGTTGGCCGCGCTGGCGGGCATCCTCATCGGCCCCCTGAGCGGCCAGCTCTCGCACACGAACCTGACGCTGCTGATCGTCAGTGCCTACGCGGCAGCCATGATCGGCCGCTTGCGGAGCCTGCCGATGACCTTCGCCGGGGCGGTGTTCCTCGGCCTGGCCGACTCCTACGCCATCGCCTACCTGCCGAGGGACAGCCAGTACCTCACGAAGTTCCGCTTCGTGATCCCCGTCGTCGTGCTCTTCATCGTGCTCCTGGTGCTGCCCAACCCCCAGCTGCGAACCCGCACGGGCACGGCCTCCCGGGAGGAGGTGCCACTGCCGTCGTGGCCGAGGGCGCTCGTCACCGCCGGCGTGCTCATCGCGGCGACGGCGGTGCTGGCCGGCCTCCTGAGCGACGCCGACATCTTGCGCACCACCAGGGTGTTCGGCATCGCGCTCATCGCGCTGTCCCTCGTGCCCCTCACCGGCTTCGGCGGCCAGGTCTCGCTCTGCCAGATGAGCTTCGCGGCCGTCGGTGCGATCGTCATGTCCCACCACGGCACCGGCGGCAACCCGCTCGCGCTCGCGGCGGTGGCGCTCGTGTGCGCCATCGTCGGGGGCCTGGTGGCGCTCCCGGCGCTGCGGCTCTCAGGGCTCTACCTGGCGCTCGCCACGGCCGCCTTCGCGGTGTTCCTCGACCGATGGGTGTTCTTGCTGCGCGCCTTCGATCTCGGGCCGTGGCGCATCAAGGGCTTCGAGGGCGGCGTGATCGCCGTCGACCCGATCGACCTGCCCGGCCTGGACAGCCGCGACCGACCCACCCAGCTCATGGTGCTCGCGGTCATCACCGCGCTCACCTACCTCTTCGTGGTCGCCGTGCGCCGGAGCCGCTTCGGACAGCGGCTGCTTGCCATGAAGGACAGCCCGGCCGCCTGCGCCACCCTCGGCCTCGACATCACCCGTCTCAAGCTGGCCGTCTTCGCCCTGTCGGCGGCCATGGCCGGTGTCGGCGGGGCCCTCTACGCCGGCACCCTCGGCTCGGTGAGCCCGGAGCGCTTCTCGCTCTTCGAGAGCCTGCCGCTGCTCCTGCTCACCGTGGTGGGGGGGATCACGTCGGCGTCCGGGGCGCTGTTCTGCGGCATCGTGCTGGGAGGGTTCCCGATCGTCATCGCCATCTTCCCCTTCATGGAGAACCTGAACCGGCTGCTCCCCGGCACCATGGGCATCGCCCTCGGCCGCAACCCCAACGGCGCGGTGCGGGACGTGGCGGCGGGGTATGCGGTCCTGGCCGAGGCGCCGGTGGCGCTGGTGGGCCTGACCGTGACGCTGGCCGGAGGTGCCTCGCTGGCCCTGGCCGACACCATCACGGGCTGGCAGCTCACCGCAGTCGTGGTGGGAGGTCTCCTCGTCTGGCCGGGCGTGGCCACCGCCATGGTGTCCGCCCGTACCCCCGGCCCGAACCGTTCGCTCGAGTGGGCGGGCGTGGACGAACCGCTCACCGAGGCGCAGCTCGTCACCATCAACGAGGCCCTCGGGATCGACGACGCCGCCATCGCGGAGGCGCGTCACGTGGGACATCGCCGATGAGCGCCCTCGAGGTGCTCGACGTCACCGTGCGCTACGGCGGTCGGGCCGCCCTGCGCCACGTCACCTTGCGGGCTGACCCCGGCAGGATCACCGGGCTGATCGGACCGAACGGCGCCGGAAAGACCACGCTGTTCAACGTGATCTGCGGCCTCCAGGAACCGGAGGAGGGGACGGTGGTGCTCGACGGTGTCGACGTCACCCGTCTGGCCCCGTTCAAGCGGGCCCGCCACGGCCTGGCCCGCACCTTCCAGCGCCTCGAGCTCTTCGGGTTGCTCACCGTGCGCGAGAACGTCCGACTGGCCGCCGACATCGCCCAGCGAGACGACCCTGACGCCGTCGCCGACGAGCTGCTCGAGCACCTCGGGGTCGCCCAGCTCGCCACGATCCGAGCCGACCGTCTGCCCACCGGTCAGGCGCGCGTCGTCGAGCTGGCCCGTGCCCTCGCCACGGCCCCCAAGGTGCTGCTCCTCGACGAGCCGGCCAGCGGCCAGGACCCAGGCGAGACCGCGCAGTTCGCATCGGTCCTCACCGAGGTGGCCGCACGCGGCGTCGCGGTCGTGCTGGTGGAGCACGACGTGCAGCTGGTGATGGACGTGTGCTCGCACATCCACGTGCTCGACCTCGGCCGGGTGCTCGCGTCGGGCACCCCCGCAGAGATCCAGCGCCACGAAGCGGTCCTGGCCGCCTACCTCGGCCAGGTGTCATGAGCGCCCTCCTGTCGCTGCGGAGCCTGCGGGCGGGCTACGGGCCCATCGAGGTGCTGCACGGCATCGACCTCGACGTTCCCGCGGGCAGCGTCGTCGCCATCCTGGGCCCGAACGGGGCTGGCAAGAGCACGCTCCTGAACGCCATCGCCGGTCTCCACCCGCCGTCGTCGGGCTCGATCACCTTGGCCGGGCGCCGGGTGCACGGGGCCCGCGCCGACGCGCTGGCGCGCGCCGGCCTGTGCCTCATCCCCGAGGGTCGGGGCGTCTTCGCCAACCTGACCGTGGCCGAGCACCTGCGGATGGCCACCCACAGCGGCCGCCGGTTGGCCGACATCGAGGCCGACACCTACGCGCGCTTCCCCCGGCTGGCCGAGCGTCGGACCCAGCTGGCGGGCACCATGTCCGGCGGCGAGCAGCAGATGCTGGCCCTCGCCCGGGGCCTCGCCTCGCGTCCCGCCCTCCTCCTGCTCGACGAGCTCTCGATGGGTCTCGCACCGCTCATCGTCGAGGAGCTGTATCGAGAGGTGGCGGCCATCGCCGCCTCCGGTGTGTCGATCATCGTCGTGGAGCAGTTCGCCCACGCCGTGCTCGGCGTGGCCGACCTGGCCGCCGTGCTCGTGCAGGGTCGTCTCGGTGCCCTCGCCCCGCCCGCCGAGATCGAGGCCCAGCTCTCCACCGCCTACCTGGGCGCCACCGTGCCCAGCTCCACCGACTGACCACCCTCACGGAGCCATCCATGCACGAAAAGCCCGATCGCATCGAGCAGTTCAAGGCGGACCTCGCTGACCTGCGGATCACCGATCCGTCCACCAGCCGCGACCACCTCGCCGTGCGGGCGGGGCTGGCCGCCATGGCCGCCGGGATCGTGCTGCCCGTCGTCGCCTACGCCCTGTCGCATGGCACCACGAACGCGCTCGAGCAACGCGACGCGCTCGTCGTCGCCCTCATCGGGATCGCCTGTGCCGTCGTCGGCGGAGCGCTGTACCTGAAGGCAGCGCTGGCCGGGTTCCTGCGCTTCTGGCTGCTGCGCGACCTCCACGAGCGGCGCGCGCAGACGGATCGCCTGCTCGACGGGCTCGGCGGAGGGGATCGGCCCTCCGAAGGCGAACAACCCTGACATGGCTCTGCTCGAGGTGCGAGGGGCGACGGTCCGCTTCGGGGGCCACGTCGCCGTCCGTGACGTCGACCTCGACGTGGAGGCGGGGCAGGTCACGGGCCTGATCGGCCCCAACGGTGCCGGCAAGACGACGACCTTCAACGTCATCACCGGCCTGCAGGAGACCGTGAGCGGACGCGTGGTCCTCGATGGGAAGGACCTCACCGGCGAGAAGGCGCACCTGCGGGCGCGCGCCGGCATCGCCCGCACCTTCCAGCGCCTCGAGGTGTTCGGCTCCCTCACCGCCAGGGAGAACATCCTCACGGCGGCGGAGATCCGTCGCTCCTGGGCGCGCGACCGCCAGATCGACCCCGCCGCCGACGCCCAACGTCTCCTGGAGCGGGTCGGCATCGCCGCGGTGGCCGAGGAGCGCGTCGACGCCATGCCGACAGGGCTGGCCCGGCTCGTCGAGCTGGCACGCGCCCTCGCCACCCGGCCGAGCGTGCTGCTCCTCGACGAGCCGGCATCGGGGCTCGACGAGTCGGAGTCGGAGAGCTTCGCCCAGCTCCTCCTCGAGCTGGCGGGGGAGGGGATGGCGATCCTGCTGGTGGAGCACGACGTCCAGCTCGTCATGCAGGTGTGCGCCCACATCCACGTCCTCGACTTCGGCGCCATCCTGGCCGTCGGCAGCCCCGAGGAGATCCAGCACGATCCGGCCGTCCTCGAGGCCTACCTCGGCGCGCCCGCAGGAGAGAGCACGTGAGCGAGGTGGTCGTCGATCCGGCCACCGCGCCCATGCTGGAGCTCGTCGGCCTGCGGGCGGCCTATGGCCGCATCGAGGTGCTCCACGGCGTCGACCTCGTGGTGCCCCGCGGCACGGTGGTGGCCCTCCTCGGCCCCAACGGTGGCGGCAAGACCACCACGCTCAAGGCGGCCAGCGGCCAGCTGGGGGCCACCGCCGGCTGCATCCACATCGGTGGGCGTCACGTGAACGGCGTGTCGCCCGATGCCCTGGCGCGGATCGGCGTGTGCACGATCCCCGAGGGGCGAGGGGTGTTCCCCAACCTGACCGTGCGGGAGAACCTGCGCATGGTCACCTACGGCGGGGTGTCGCAGCGCGATGTCGAGGAACGGGCCTTCACCCAGTTTCCGCGGCTCGGCGAGCGACGCCACCAGCTGGCGGGGACGATGTCCGGGGGTGAGCAGCAGATGCTGGCCATGGCCCGCGGGCTCGCCGTCAGCCCCTCCTTGCTGTTCCTCGACGAGCTGTCGATGGGCCTGGCGCCGCTGATCGTCGAGGAGCTCTACGAGATCGTCGGCCAGATCGCCCGCAGCGGGGTGTCGATCCTCGTGGTCGAGCAGTTCGCCCGCACCGTGCTCGGCGTGGCGGACTACGCCGCCATCATGCTCCACGGCCGCATCACGGCGGTCGGCCAGCCCGAGGACATCGCCCCGGAGCTCGAAGCGGCGTACCTCGGCGCCGCCCACTGATGCAGATGCACCACCGCCCGGGGGGCTGACTACGTCACGCACTGCGTAGTCCGTCCGGGTGGTCCCGATTTGGGCCTGCCCGGATGTCTCCAGGCGTGGTCTTGTGATCACCATGAGTGATGTAGCAAGCAACGTGCGGCGCAAGCTCGGATCTGCGCTCCTGGCCGGAGCGCTGTTGGCGGGGGCTGGCACCCCAGCCCAGCCGGCGGCCGCCGACGGCCTCCTGGGGGGGCTGGTGGGGGGGCTGGTGGGGGGGCTGCTGGGCACGACCATGGGACTCGTCGACGGGGTGCTGAGCATCGTGACGGCGGGCTGGGACGACGGCGCCACCACACCCCCCACGCCGATGACCCAGGTGAACGCAGCCATCGGGGCCGATCAGCTCTGGAGCAGAGGCATCGACGGCAGCGGCATCGACGTTGCCGTCATCGACTCGGGGATCGCGCCGGTCACCGGGCTCTCCGGAGCCTCGAAGGTGGTGAACGGGCCCGACCTCTCCTTCGAGTCGCAGTCGAGCTACTACCGCTACACCGACACGTTCGGCCATGGCACCCACATGGCCGGCATCGTCGCCGGCAACGACGGCACCGCGACGGGCTTCCGAGGGGTTGCGCCCGGCGCTCGCATCATCAACATGAAGGTCGCCACCCGCGACGGGGCCGCCGACGTGTCGCAGGTCATCGCCGCCATCGACTGGGTCGTCACCCATCGCAAGGACCCCGGCATGAACATCCGGGTGCTGAACCTGTCCTACGGCACCAACGGCCTCCAGGACCGCACCATCGACCCGCTGGCCCATGCCGTCGAGTCGGCGTGGCGCAACGGCATCGTCGTCGTGGCGGCTGGTGGCAACGACGGCTCCCAGTTGGGGTCGCTCACCAACCCCGCCTACGACCCGCGGGTGCTGGCTGTGGGTGCCGTGGACCTCAAGAACACCGTGTCCTCCGTCGACGATCGCGTGGCGCCGTTCTCCAGCACCGGCAACACCCAGCGCTTCGTGGACCTGGTGGCCCCGGGGGTGTCCATCACCAGCCTCCGCACCCCGGGCTCCACCATCGACGACGCCCACCAGGCAGCCGTGGTGGACACCCGGTTCTTCCGAGGCAGCGGCACCTCCCAGGCCGCGGCGGTGGCTTCCGGCGCCGCCGCCCTCCTGCTCGACGCCCGTCCCACCCTCACGCCAGATCAGGTCAAGGCGCTGCTCACCTCCACGGCCACCCCGCTGCTCAACGACAGCCGCCAGGTGACCGGGGCCGGGCGCCTGAACGTCAACCTGGCCTCGACGGCCGTGATCCCCCTGAACGCCACCCAGGCGTGGACGGCCAGCAAGGGAACCGGCAAGCTCGAGGCCTCCCGCGGCACCGAGCACGTCAGCGATGGCACCTTGGTGCTGAGCGGCGAGAAGGACATCTTCGGCGTGGCGTGGAGCGGCTCGACGTGGGCCCCGCTCGCCACCGCCGGCACGGCATGGGCTGGCGGCACCTGGCGAGGCGTGGTCTGGGCCGGCACCTGCTGGTGTGGCACCAGCTGGGCCAGCCTGACCTGGTCGGGCAAGTCCTGGACCGGCAAGTCGTGGTCGGGCAAGTCATGGTCCGCTGACCTGTGGTCGGGCAAGTCCTGGTCGGGCAAGTCGTGGTCGGGGACGTCCTGGACCGGCAAGTCGTGGAGCGGGTCCAGCTGGACCGGCCGCAACTGGGCGAGCTCTGCGGGGCGGCGCTGACCGGGTCCGCCGCCCCGCAGCCCGTCGGGCGGATCTACGCCCTGGCCGCCGTCCTCGCGACGGCGACCGGGGTGCTGATCGCGACGCAGCTCATCCACGTCACGCCACCGCAGCCCGGCCGGTTGCCATGGCTGGCCCTGGTGGCCACGTTCGTGCTCTCGGAGCTGTTCCCCGTGCACCTCGAGCACCGCCGAGAGGCCATCACGCTGTCGCTCAGCACCATCCCGCTGATCGTCGGTCTGTTCGTCTTCCCACCGGCGCTGGTGATCCTCGGCCGCATCGTGGCTGCCTGCCTCGTACTCGGGCTCCGACGCCGGCAGCGGGCCTACAAGCTGACCTTGAACCTCTCGATGTTCGCCCTCGACTCCGCCGTCGGGGCGCTCGTCTTCCACGCCCTGGTGCCCGCCGGACCGGTGCGTCTGGGGAGCTGGCCGGGGGCCTTCGCGGCGGCGCTGTCCGCCGATCTGGTGTCCACGGTCGTGGTGGTCGCCGCCATCAGCCTCTTCCAGGGCGGCATGGAGCCCGGCGTCATGCGCTCGGCCCTCATCGGCACCGGCGTGGCCCTCGTCGACGCCTGCGCCGCCCTCCTCGTGATCACCCTCCTGACCACCGAGCCCGCCGGTCTGGCCCTGCTGGCCCTGGTCGTCGCCCCACTGGTGGCCGCCTACCGGCTCTACAGCTCGCTCCGGGAGCAGCACGGCCACCTCGGACAGCTGCACGAGCTCACCAGCCAGATGGGCGGCGCCCTCCACGCTGACGCCGTCCTGCCGACGCTCCTGGAGCGGGCCCGCGAGGTCATGCACGCCGAGACGGCCTGGATCCGACTGCCCGGCGAGGAGGGCGGCGACGTGACCCAGGCGGTGCTCCTGGCGGGCGCCTCCGGCATGGCCGCCCCGCTCACCGGCCCCGAGGGGCCGCTCGGCACGCTCTACGTCGGCCAGCGCAGCGGCGACGTGCGCCAGTTCGTGGCCGAGGACCTGCGCCTCTTCGAGACCCTCGCCAACCACGCCAGCGTCTCGCTCGGCAACAGCCATCTCGTCGACCAGCTCCGCGACCAGGCCGCCCACTCGCTGCACCAGTCCCTGCACGATGCGCTCACCGGGTTGCCCAACCGTGTCCTGTTCCACCAGGCGGTGAGCGAGCGACTTCTGCATCCGGGGATGGCGGCGGTGCTGCTCCTCGACCTCGACCGGTTCAAGGAGGTGAACGACACCCTCGGGCACCCCAACGGCGACCTCCTCCTCTGCGAGGTCGGCACCCGCCTGCGGGCCGCGCTGCGGGAGGGGGACGTCGTTGCCCGCCTCGGCGGCGACGAGTTCGCCATCCTCCTGCCCGACGTCGCCAGCGAGGCGGGCGCCACCCAGGTCGCGCACGGGCTCCTGCGCACGCTGGCCCAGCGCGTCGACATCGCCGACGTCGGTCTCAGCATCACCGCCAGCATCGGCGTGGCGCTCTCCCCACAGCATGGGGTCGACGCGGCCAAGCTCCTGCAGCTGGCCGACGTCGCCATGTACACGGCCAAGGCCGACCAGTCAGGCGTCGAGGTGTACGACCTCCATCGCGACGATCACACCGCGTCCACCCTCGGGCGGGTCGGCGACCTCCGCGAAGCGATCGAGACCGGGGCCATCGAGGTGTACTTCCAGCCCCAGGTCGACCTCCGCTCCGGACGCATCATGGGCGTGGAGGCCCTGTCGCGCTGGGAGCACCCCACCCGAGGCTGGGTGCCACCCGACGAGTTCGTCGCCACTGCGGAGCACGCCGGGCTCATCCGTCCCCTCACCACCCTCGTGCTCGAGCGGGCCCTCGCCGCCTGCGCCACCTGGCGAGCGGCCGGCCACGACCTGCGGATGTCGGTCAACCTGTCGGCGCGCAGCCTCCTGCAGGCCACGCTCCCCGAGGACGTCCGCGAGCACCTGCACGCGGCCGGGGTGCCCGCCTCTTCGCTCTGCCTCGAGCTCACCGAGACGAGCATGCTCGTGGAGCCCCGCCGCACGGTCGAGACGCTGCACCGCCTCCGGGACATGGGGGTGACCATCGCCATCGACGACTTCGGGACGGGCCAGTCCTCGCTTGCCTACCTCAAGGACCTCCCCGTCGGCGAGATCAAGATCGACAAGTCCTTCGTGTTCGGCATGCGCGACGACCGCTTCGACGACGCCATCGTCTGCTCGATCATCGACCTGGCCCGCCACCTCCTGGTGCCCGTGGTCGCCGAAGGCATCGAGGACGAGGAGACGGCCGAGCGGTTGCGAGCGGTCGGCTGCGCCTTCGGCCAGGGCTACGCGTTCGCCAAGGCGCTCCCCGCCGAGGAGCTGACCCGCTGGCTGGTGGGGCGCGAGACCGCGATGCTCCGCCCCGCGACCGCGGGCTGAGGCGAGGTCGTACGATCGCCGGGTGAGCTCCCCACACCTCCTCTTCGAGCGCTTCGACCACGTCGCGGTGGTCACCTTGAACCGTCCGGAGGCCCGCAACGCGCTCTCCGGCGAGATGATCGCCCGGATGGCCGACGCCTGGGTGGAGGTGGACGAAGACCCTGAGATCCGGGTGGCCGTCGTCACCGGTGCCGGTGGGCACTTCTGCGCCGGCGCCGACCTGAAGGCCATGGCCGCCGGCCACCCCGACGACGAGTGGACGCCGCGCTTCGCCGCCGACCCTGACCTGCACTGGAAGGGCCTCCTGCGCCACTTCCAGCCGCGCAAGCCGCTCATCGCCGCCGTCGAGGGATACGCCGTCGCCGGCGGCACGGAGATCCTCCAGGCCATGGACCTGCGGGTGGCGGGGGAGAGCGCCATCTTCGGGGTGGCCGAGGTGCGCCGCGGCCTGTTCCCGCTCGGGGGGTCCACCGTCCGCCTGCGGCGCCAGATCCCCTACACCCTGGCTGCCGAGCTGCTCCTCACCGGCCGCCAGATGTCGGCGGCCGAGGCCAAGGAGATCGGGCTCATCGGCCATGTGGTGCCCGACGGCAGCGCGTTGACGGCGGCACGGGAGCTGGCCGATCAGATCGCGGCCAACGGCCCCCTCGCCGTGCAGGCCGTGCTGCAGAGCCTCCGGGAGTCGGCCAACCTCACCGAAGCCGAGGGGCTGGCCCGCGAGCTGGAGCTCGGCTGGCCCGTCTTCGCCAGCAACGATGCCAAGGAGGGCCCCCGCGCCTTCGCCGAGAAGCGCCCGGCGCACTTCACCGGCACCTGATCTGTGCACCCGGGGCACCGCATGGCGGTGCTCCGGGTGCACAGAACCTGCGGTGTCAGCCCTTGGGGACGATCGACTTCTGCTCGAGGTAGTGCTCGAGGCCTTCCTTGCCGAACTCGCGGCCGATGCCGGAGGCCTTGAAGCCACCGAAGGGGGCCACGAAGTCCATCGAGTACTGGTTCACGCCGAAGGTGCCAGTGCGGACGCGGCGGGCCACGTCCATGCCGATGCCCTCGGCATCGCCCGTCCACACCGAGCCGGCCAGGCCGAACTCGCTGTCGTTGGCGATGCGCACCGCGTGGTCCACGTCGTCGAAGGGGATGACCGCCAGGACCGGGCCGAAGATCTCCTCCTGGGCGATGCGCATCGAGTTGTCGACATCGGCGAAGACCGTGGGCTGCACGTACCAGCCCTTCTCGATGCCGGCCGGACGGCCATTGCCACCGACGACGAGCCGGGCGCCCTCCTCCTGCCCGAGGGCGATGTACTTCTCGACGCGCTCCTGCTGGCGCTCGGCCACGAGCGGGCCGATCTCGGTGGTGGGATCGTCGGGGTTGCCGACGGTCATGCCGCGCACCATCTCGGCCAGGGCATCGACCACCGCGTCGTAGTTCTGGCGGGAGGCGAGGATGCGGGTCTGGGCCACGCAGGCCTGGCCGTTGTTCATGAGGGAGGCGAACTTCAGGCCCTCGATCGTGGCGGCCAGATCCGCGTCGTCGAGGATGATGGCGGCCGACTTGCCGCCCAGCTCGAGGCTCACTCGCTTGAGCTGCTCGCCGCAGATCGATGCGATGGTGCGACCGGCGGCGGTGGAGCCGGTGAAGGCGATCTTGTCGACGCCCTTGTGGCGCACCAGGTGCTCCCCGACCTCGCGGCCGGCGGGGATCACGCTGACGACGCCCTTCGGGATGCCCGCCTCCGCCAGCAGCTCTGCCATGAGCATGGCGTCGAGCGGGGTCTCGGGGGAGGGCTTGATCACGATCGTGGACCCCGACAGCAGGGCGGGCGCCAGCTTGGACATGGTGACGAACTGGGGCACGTTCCACGGGACGATGGCGCCGACCACGCCGACCCCTTCGCTGCGGACGATCACCGGGGTTCCGAGCATGCCGGTGCGCTCCTCCTCCCAGTCGTACTTGGCCGCCTCGGCGATGAAGCTGTTGAGCATCATCCACGGGGCGGGGGACTGGGCCAGCTGGGAGAAGCTGATGGGCGAGCCCATCTCGGTGGTGATCACCTGCGCCATGTCCATCATGCGGG
>JBKJIL010000042.1:0-3013 GCA_046598435.1 Acidimicrobiales bacterium | reverse complement strand
GTGCCCACCGCCCGTCTGGCCGACGCCGAGCGCTTCGCCGCCGACGAGGTGGAGACGAAGTTCCAGCCGCAGGACCCCTTCGCCGACTTCGCCATGCTCGGTCCGCTGTCGAGCCAGGCCCAGGTCGACCGGGTGACGGAGTACATCCAGAAGGGCATCGACGAGGGCGCCAAGCTCGTCACCGGTGGGCCGGAGCGGCCCGAGGGTCTCGAGGCCGGCTACTTCGTCAAGCCGACCGTCTTCTCCGAGGTCCGCAACGACATGACCATCGCCCAGGAGGAGATCTTCGGGCCGGTCCTGTCGATCCTCCCGTACGACACCGACGAGGCGGCCATCGAGATCGCCAACGACTCGCCCTACGGCCTGTCCGGGGGCGTGTGGGCCGGTGACGCCGAGCGAGCCAAGGCGGTCGCCCGCAAGATCCGCACCGGGCAGATCGAGGTGAACGGTGGGGCCTTCAACCCCAATGCTCCCTTCGGTGGCTACAAGCAGTCCGGTTACGGCCGCGAGTACGGGACGCACGGCTTCGAGGAGTTCCTCGAGACCAAGTCCATGCAGCTCTAGCCACGAGCTGAGGCAGTGACGTGAGGGGCCCGCAAGGGCCCCTCACGTTGTTTTTCGGCATCCCAGGGGCGCCCACTAGGTTTGGGCCATGGCACCTCTCAAGCCCCCCGTTCGTGTTGCCGTCACCGGTGCCGCAGGGCAGATCGGCTACTCGCTGCTGTTCCGGATCGCTTCGGGCTCGATGCTCGGAGATGATCAGCCGGTGATCCTCCAGATGCTCGAGATCACGCCGGCGCTCGGCGCCCTCGACGGGGTGGCCATGGAGCTCGAGGACTGCGCCTTCCCGCTCCTCGCCGGCATGGTGAAGACCGACGACGCCGACACCGCCTTCGGTGACGTCGACGCGGCACTGCTCGTCGGGGCGATGCCCCGCAAGGAGGGCATGGAGCGGGCTGACCTCCTGGGCGCCAACGGGGGCATCTTCAAGCCTCAGGGCGAAGCGCTGTCTCGCAGCGCCAAGCGCGACGTGAAGGTCCTCGTGGTGGGCAACCCGGCCAACACCAACGCCCTCATCGCGCAGCGCAACGCCAAGGACCTCGACCCGGGCCGGTTCACCGCGATGACCCGTCTCGATCACAACCGGGCCGTCGCCCAGCTGGCCGCCAAGGCCGGCGTCCACGGAGCATCGATCACCCGAATGACGATCTGGGGCAACCACTCGGCCACCCAGTACCCCGACCTCTTCCACGCCCAGGTCGATGGCGCCCCGGCCTTCGCCGCCGTCGGCAGCGACCAGGCGTGGTTGGAGAGCGACTTCATCCCCACCGTGCAGCAGCGCGGGGCCGCTGTCATCAAGGCCCGTGGCCTGTCGTCCGCGGCCTCAGCGGCCAACGCGGCCGTGGACCACGTCCGCAGCTGGGCCCTGGGCACACCGGCGGGCGACTGGGTGTCCATGGGCATCCCGAGCGACGGCAGCTACGGCGTGCCGGAGGGCATCATCTCCAGCTTCCCGGTCACCTGCACCGACGGCCGCTACGAGATCGTGCAAGGCCTCGAGATCGACGACTTCAGCCGGGCCCGCATCGACGCCAGCGCCGGTGAGCTCGTCGAGGAGCGCAACGCGGTGCACGAGCTCGGTCTCATCTGACCTGCTGCGCTACTTCAGGAACTTGCTGGTCGTGTTGTCGGCCAGGATCTTGCCGTTCGTCTGGCAGGTGGGGCAGTAGGCCACCGTGTAGCGGACGTACTCCACCGAGCGGATCGCGTCCCCGCAGCGCGGGCAGGCGTCCCCCACCCGATGGTGCACGTTGCCCGGGCGATCGGCGGAGGAGCTCATGTCGTCGAGGCCCCGCTCGTAGGCGAGCCCCTGGTTGATGCACACCTGGATCGCCTCGGCCAGCGCCTTGGTGTCGTCGCGATCGAGCTTCGCCGTGTTGGCGAACGGTGACAGGCAGGCCCGGTGGCAGATCTCGTTGGCCAGCCGCCGCCCGAGCCCGGCCACGATGTGCTGGTCCCGGAGGAAGCCGTGCAACCGCATCGGGTGGGCGGCCAGCAGCGCGCCGAGGGAGTCGATGTCGACGGTGTCAGCGTCGGGACCCAGCCGGTCGAGCGGGGGTTGGGCGTCGGGGTCACCGGCCACCACCCACACCCCCGCCTTGCGTTCGCTGCCGGCTTCGGTGAGCAGGAGCGCCCGGCCGTCGGTGAACGTCCACCGAGCCTGACCGAAGCGGGGCTTGGCTGACTGCTTCTCGTCCGCTCGCAGCCGGCCGCCCTGCATCAGGTGGACGACGAAGGTGGCCACGCCCATGTCGAGCAGCAGGTGCTTGCCGCGCCGTCCGACGTAGACGAGCTCATGGCCGTGGGTGCTGTCGGCTGGCGGCACTGCCGTCTTGAGGGCGGTGAAGGCCAACGGGATGAACCGCTCCAATCGGGCACCGGCGAAGGCGGCATCGAGCCGCTCTGCGTGGGCCTGCACCTCAGGAAGCTCGGGCAAGCGCCCCAAGGTACCGGCCGGGCGGCGCTGGTGCCGGAACGGGTTTGCGCGGAACTCCTTGCCTGATGGCCCGGTTCTGCCGATGATGCGGTGACGGTGCAAGGAGGCGCATTGCGACGATTTCGACCCCATCGGATGGCGGCGGTCGTGCTGGCCATCCTCGTCGCGGCTGCGTACGGGTCCTGTGTGGCTGCCTCCCGGTTGGTGGAGGACAACGAGGCCCAGCTCCTCGCCGACCGTACGAGCGAGGTGCGCGGCCTGCTGGAGTCGGTGGCATCGAGCTTCGAGGCCAACATGGTCTCAGTGGCGGCCATCGCCCAGGTGACCGACGGCGACCAGGCCCAGTTCCAGGCGGCCGCGACCGATGTCGGGCAGACCGACGGGGCGTCCACGGAGGACGGCTGGCGACTGCTGCGTCGGGGCCCAGATGGTTGGGTGGACGCGGCCGCGGTGGGCACACCTACGTCGGCCGCCGACCTGCCGCCGACCTGGGCGGCACGGTCGAGCCCAGCCGCC
>JBKJIL010000012.1:0-2810 GCA_046598435.1 Acidimicrobiales bacterium | reverse complement strand
CGTTGGCGACGTCGGCCTCATCGTCGGCGTGATCGTCCTCTACTTCGCCGCTGGCACCTTCGACATCGTCACGATCAACGAGATGGCGGTGAACGGCGACATCGACCACCTCGTCCTGCTCGTGGCCTCCTGCTCGCTCCTGGTGCACATCTACAGCACGGACTACGTCGGCGGAGACCGGCGGTACACGCACTACTTCGCGTTCCTGTCGCTCTTCAGCGCCTCCATGCTCGGGCTGATCATGAGCGAGAGCACGCTCCAGCTCCTCACCATGTGGGAGCTGGTGGGCCTCTGCTCGTTCGCGCTCATCGGGCACTGGTGGGAGGAGAAGCCCAACTCCGACGCCGCCCTCAAGGCGTTCATCACGAACCGCGTCGGCGACGTGGGCCTCATCTGCGGCGTCATCATCCTGTTCTTCGGGGCCGGCCAGACCTTCGACATCCAGACCCTCAACGAGATGGCTGTGGCGGGCGACATCAGCCACCTCGTGCTGCTCGTGGGGTCGTGCTCTCTCCTGGCTGCAGTGATGTCCAAGTCGGGCCAGTTCGTGCTCCACACCTGGCTGCCCGACGCCATGGCTGGGCCCACCCCCGTCTCCGCCCTGATCCACGCCGCCACCATGGTCGTGGCCGGCATCTTCATGGTGGCCCGGCTCTACGGCGTGTTCTTCCAGGGCCTGTCGATCGGCACCTCGAGCGTGAACCTGCTCGCCGTCATCGGCGGCGTCACCGTGATCGGGGGCGCCGGGCTGGCCTTCGTGCAGAGCGACATCAAGAAGGTGCTCGCCTACTCCACCGTCTCCCAGCTCGGGTACATGGCCATGGCGCTCGGGGTGGGGGCGTGGACCGCCGCCCTGTTCCACCTCTTCACCCACGCCATGTTCAAGGCGGGCCTCTTCCTCGGCTCCGGCTCAGTCGCCCACTCCGTGCACTCCTTCGACATGAAGCAGGACATGGGCGGGATGAAGCGGTTCATGCCCCGCACCTATGCCACCTTCGTGATCTGCACCGGTGCCCTCATCGGGCTGTTCCCCTTGGCCGGCTTCTGGTCGAAGGACGAGATCCTCGCCGGTGCCTCACAGCTCGGTGGCACCGGGTCGTACACCGCATTCCTGGTCGTCGGCGCCCTCGGGGCCCTGATGACCGCCGCCTACATGACGCGCTGCGTGTACCTCACCTTCCACGGCGAGCCCCGCGGCCACGCCGCCGACGAGCACCACCCGCCCCACGAGTCGGGCCCCCGGATCCTCGTGCCGCTCTACATCCTGAGCGGGATGGCGGTCCTCGCCGGGTTCGCCAACATCCCCAACACCGGAGCGCTCTCGTTCGTGCCCGACTCGCTGGCGCTGCGCTTCGAGCACTTCTACGAGCCGAAGGGCGCCTACTTCCCCGCCGTGCTCGACACCTTCAGCCACCCCGAGTTCGACATCGTGATCGCGCTGGTGTCGACCGTGATCGGCCTGGCCGGCATCGGCATGGCCTACGCCTGGTACTGGAAGGGCCTCGGGCCTCAAGGGATCACCGAGCGCAACAAGCTGGCTCGCGCCGGTCACCGGGTGCTGGTCGAGAAGTACTACCTCGACAAGCTCTACACCGACATCATCGTGGGCGCCGTGAAGGGGCCCATCGCCCGGGCTGCCTACTGGTTCAACCAGAAGGGCCTCGACGGGGTGATCAACGGAGCGGGCACCCTCGCCGTGCGCAGCGGCCAGCTCGTGTACGACAAGATCGACCAGGGCATCGTCGACACGATCGTCAACGGGTCGGGCGCGGCCGCTGAGGGCAGCGGGCAAGGGCTCCGCAAGATGCAGACCGGGCGCGTGCAGCAGTACGCCGCCCTCCTCTTCGCCGGCGCGGCGATCCTCGCCGGCATCTTCATCGTCGTCATCTAACGCAGGACCGAGACGGGACCATGGACAACAACCAATTCCTCACCGACTGGGGTCTGAGCCTCATGGTGTTCCTGCCGTTGGCAGGGGCCCTGGCGATGATGCTCATCCCGAAGGCCGACGAGCAGCTGCACAAGATCGTTGCCCTCGGTGCCTCGCTGGCCTCCGCGGCCGTTGGCATCGCGGTGCTGGCCGACTTCAACTACGACCGGGCCGGCGAGCTCCAGTTCGTCGTCGACAAGTCGTGGATCGAGGTCATCAGCTCCCGCTTCCTCATGGGCCTCGACGGGCTCTCGCTGCCGCTGGTCGCCTTGACGTTGCTCATCACCCCGCTGGTGATCATCTACAGCTGGAACCACTTCCCCGAGCCGCACAACCCGAAGGCCTTCCTGATCCTGATCCTGGTGCTCCACACGGGGATGCTGGGGAGCTTCGTCGCCCAGGACCTGATCCTGTTCTTCGTGTTCTTCGAGGTCGTCCTGCTGCCGATGTACTTCATGATCGGCGTCTGGGGCGGCGAGCAGCGCCAGTACGCGTCGATCAAGTTCTTCCTCTACACGCTCTTCGGTTCGGCCCTCATGATCGTGAGCTTCCTGGCCGTGTTCTTCGTGGCCGGGGGCGACAGCTTCTCCATGGTGGAGCTGGCCCGAGGGGTGGCCGAGCGCAACGCCGCGGGCGACCTCGCCATGGCCACCCAGGTGCTGATCTTCGGCGGGACTTTGCTCGGGTTCGCGGTGAAGGAGCCGATGTTCCCGTTCCACACGTGGCTTCCTGACGCGCACACCGAAGCGCCCACCGTTGGCTCGGTCATCCTCGCTGCAGTGCTGCTGAAGCTCGGCACGTTCGGGTTCATCAAGATCGCCATCCCGATCCTTCCGGAGGCGGCGAAGAGCTGGGCGCCCGTCATCGGCGTCCTCGCCGC
>JBKJIL010000284.1:0-9291 GCA_046598435.1 Acidimicrobiales bacterium | reverse complement strand
CTCGACCCGGAGCGCGGCCGCCGTGCGGATCACCGCCCCCACGTTGAACGGGCCCTGCACGTCGTCGAGCACCACGGCCAGGCGGGCGTCGGTGCGCCGACGCCACTCACGGTGCAGGCGCTTCATGCCGGTGCCGTCGAGCTGCTTCACGGCCGCCGCACGTCGAGCAGGCGATATCCGGTGCGCGATCCGATCCGCTCGGTGGCCCAGCCAGTGCCATCGAGCCAGCGCTGCAACGAGTCGGCACCGAGGTGCTTCTGCACCACGAGCAGGGCGCTGCCGCGCGGGTTCAGGCGGGCGAGCCATGCGCCGAGGAGCTCGTGGAGGGCCGCCTTGCCGATGCGAATGGGCGGGTTCGACCAGATCAGGTCCACCGTCAGGTCGGCCGGGACGGCGTCGGCGGCCACCGTCTGCACGTTGGTCAGCCCGAGCGCGTCGGCGTTCACCCGCGTGAGCTCGAGCGCTCGACGGTTGACGTCGACGGCCCACACCGTGCTGCCCGGGGAGCGGCTGGCCAGGGTGCAGGTGATCGGGCCGTACCCGCAGCCGAGGTCGACCAGCGTGCCCGCGGGCGCGGGCGCCGGCGCCTCGAGCAGGAGGTACTTGGTGCCGGGATCGACCCGGTCGCCGGAGAAGACGCCCCGGTCGGTGATCAGCGAGAAGGAGCGGTCCGGCAGATCGAGGCGCACCTCGCTTCGCCGCGAGGCGCCGTGGGGCTCAGCGGCGAAGTAGTGCTCGGCGGCGTCACCCATGGCCCGAACCTACTGGCGCGCAACTGGGGTGGTCGCATGGGGTCCCGATAACCTGGCCGAGTGGCCGCGCCCTACGACATCCGCCTGATCGGCGACCCTGTGCTGCGCCAGCGCGCCAGCGAGGTCACCGACGTCGACGGCAAGCTGGCCCGGCTGGCCGACGACATGGTCACCACCATGTACGACGCCCCCGGCATCGGGCTGGCCGCGCCACAGGTCGGTGTGCAGAAGCGCCTCTTCGTCTACGACCTCGGCGACGGCGACGGCCCGCAGACGATCATCAACCCGGAGATCCGCGAGGCCGCCGGGGAGTGGGGCTACGAGGAGGGCTGCCTGTCCATCCCTGGCCTCACCTTCGAGCTCGTGCGACCGCGCCAGGTCCACCTCGTCGGCTACGACCTCCACGGCAACGAGATCTCCATCGAGGCCGATGAGCTCCTCGCCCGCTGCTTCCAGCACGAGCTCGACCACCTCGACGGCGTGCTGTTCATCGAGCGTCTCGAGCCGGCCGAGCGGCGTGCCGCCATGAAGATCATCCGCGAGCACAAGCTCACGGCCGCCGACCTCGCCGATGCCGAGATCGGCGCAGCAGCCCCGACCCGGTCGGGCTTCAGCATCCGCTGACCCTCCCGGTGACGATCGCGCCAGCGCCTACCGGCCGCCCTCGCCGCTTGGCCTTCCTCGGCACCCCCGACCTGGCCGTGCCGCCGCTGCGCGCCCTGGTGGCCGCGGGCTTCGAGGTGGCGCTGGTCGTCTCCCGGCCCGACCGGCGACGGGGCCGCGGTGGCGAGGTGTCGCCGTCGCCGGTGAAGGCTGCTGCCCTCGAGCTCGGGCTTCCCGTGACCGATCAGATCGATGACGTGCTGGCGGCCGGGATCGAGCTCGGCGTGGTCGTGGCCTTCGGGCGGATCATCCGCCCGAACGTGCTCGCTGCGGTGCCGATGGTGAACCTCCACTTCTCCCTCCTGCCCCGCTGGCGGGGAGCGGCGCCGGTGGAGCGGGCCATCCTGGCCGGCGACGCCACGACCGGCGTCGACCTGATGGTGGTGGAGGAGGGCCTCGACACCGGCAGCATCTTCGACCGGGTGGAGCTGGCCGTCGGCCCCGACGAGACGCTTGAGGAGCTGCGGGGGCGACTCGTCGAGGCGGGGACAGCGCTCCTCGTCGAGAACCTG
This sequence comes from Acidimicrobiales bacterium, assembly GCA_046598435.1. GTDB lineage: Bacteria > Actinomycetota > Acidimicrobiia > Acidimicrobiales > VFJN01 > VFJN01. Next base: position 7,364 of record JBKJIL010000284.1, on the reverse strand, counting down.
CTGCGAGGCCTCGGCTCGCCGGTGCCACAGGTCGGCGAGCCCGTGTACGCGGCCAAGATCGATCCCGAGGAGAAGGCCATCGACTGGAACCGAACGGCGGTCGAGGTCCACCGGCTGGTTCGGCTCGGGGGCGCGTTCACCACTCACGACGGCCGGCGGCTGAAGGTGTGGCGCACCCAGGTGCCACCGCTCGGCGACGGCCCGATCGTGGCCGCGGCCGATGGCCCGGTGGAGCTCGTCGAGGTGCAGCCGGAGGGCAAGCCCCGCATGGCGGCTACCGCCTGGGCCAACGGTGCCCGCTGGTCGTCGGGCGATCGGCTCGGCGCATGACCCAGACCCGTCCCGCCCGCACCCTGGCCCTCGACGCCCTCGACCGGATCGACCCGGGTGGCGCCTATGCCAACCTGCTGCTGCCCGAGCTCCTCGGCCGCAGCGGTCTCGCACCGCGCGACCGCCACTTCGTCACGGAGCTCGTCTACGGCACCACACGCATGCGCCGGGCGTGCGACTTCCTCGTCGATCGGTTCCTCACCCGTGCCCTCGAGCCGCGCGTGCGCAACGCCCTTCGGCTCGGTGCCTACCAGCTGCACTTCCTGGCCATGGCGCCCCACGCGGCGGTGGGGGAGACGGTCGAAGCGGCGCCGAAGCCGGCCCGCGGGCTGGTGAACGCGGTCCTGCGCCGGGTCGCTGACAACCCCGTCATCTGGCCCGACGACGCCACCCGGCTCAGCTACCCGAGCTGGATCGTCGAGGCGCTCTGCGCCGACCTGGGCGTCGAGGATGGTCTGGCCACGCTCGAGGTCATGAACACGGCGCCGCCCGTCACCGAGCGTGATGACGGCTACGTCCAGGACCTCGCCTCGCAGTGGGTGGCGGCGGCGGTCGGGGCCCAGCCAGGTGAGCGGGTGGCCGATCTGTGCGCCGCTCCCGGCGGCAAGGCCACCCTGCTGGCGGCGGCCGGCGCCACCGTGATCGCCGCTGACATCCGGCCGTCGCGCGTGCGGCTCGTGTCGGACAACGAGCGGGCCGGCCTGCCGATGCACCTGGCGGTGGCCGATGCCGCCCGATCCCCGTTTCCCGACGGAGCCTTCCACCGCGTCCTCATCGACGCTCCGTGCTCCGGGCTCGGCACCCTGCGCCGGCGTCCCGACGCCCGTTGGAAGGTCGATGCCCAGGCCCCGGCCCGCCTGGCCACAGTGCAACGGGCCATCGTTGACGACGCCGTGCGCCTGGTCCGCCCGGGCGGGCGCTTCGTCTACTCCGTCTGCACCCTCACCGACATCGAGAGCCTCGGGGTCGACGACCACCTGGCTGCCACCCAGCCCGATCTCGTGCCGGAGCCGCTGCCCGACGGACCGTGGCAGCCCCACGGGCGAGGCGCCCGGCTCCTGCCCCACACCGCCGACACCGACGGCATGTTCCTCCTGCGCCTCCGCCGCCGCGACTGAGCGGACGGCGCCGAGCCGCGGCGACGCGCCGCCGCCCGGGCAGACTGCGGGGATGGCATCGCTGGCGAAGGTGATCACGGTCTCGGACGGGGTGGCCGACGGCAGTCGCGAGGACCGCTCCGGCGTGGGACTCGTGGCGCTCCTCACCGCGGCCGGCTTCGACGTGGTCGGGCACACGGTGACCGCCGACGGCGTCGACGCCGTGGCCGAGGCGCTGCGCACGGCGTGCGACGGGTTCGCCGGCCTCGTCGTCACGACGGGCGGCACCGGGTTCGGTCCGCGCGACCTCACGCCCGAGGGCACGTTGGCCGTGGTGGAGCGGGCCGCTCCCGGGCTGGCCGAGGCGATGCGGCTGGTGAGCCCGCTCGGGCGCCTGTCGCGCGGGGTGGCCGGCACGGTCGGCGCGGCACTGGTGGTCAACACCCCCGGCTCCCAGGCGGGCAGCCTGGAGTGCCTCGAGGCGATCCTCGACGTCGTGCCGCACGCCCTGGAGCTGTTGTCCGGCGGTCGTCCGCACTGACCCGCGACGACGGAGTGCCAACGGTCACCCCGGGTAGAACTAGAACGTGTTCTAGTTGTACGCTCGATCGCACAACTGAACGAAGAAGCCCTCGCGGGGTTGGGTGGAAGTCCCGACCGGCGGTGTAGCCCGCGAACCTCCCTGCAGCCAGCAGGGCGGCCGATCCGGTGAGATCCCGGAGCCGACGGTGAGAGTCCGGATGGGAGCGAGGACCACAGGATCGGCGCGGCGCGCCGATCGCTGTCGTCGTCCCCGCGCGCGGCTCCGCCGGCCCCCGGAGACCAGATGACCGCCACCGACCTCGAGCGCATGGCCAGAGCCCGCCAGCTGGGTGCCTCGGTGCGCGCCGAGACGCCGCCCAACCCGTGGGTCGGATGCGTGCTGCAGACCGCCGACGGCTCGGTGTTCGAGGGCTCCACCGCACCGGTCGGCGGCCCGCACGCCGAAGCGATGGCACTGGCCGCCGCCTCCGCCGCGGGAGCGGACACCACGGGCGCCACCGTCTGGGTGACGCTCGAGCCGTGCTCACATCACGGGCGCACCCCCCCGTGCGCCGACGCCTTGATCGCAGCGGGCGTGGCGCGCGTGGTCGTGGCCGTCACCGACCCCGATGTCCAGGTGGCCGGGCAAGGCGTGAAGCGGTTGACGGAGGCTGGCGTGGAGGTCGCCGTCGGCGTGGGTGCCGACGACGTGGCGGACTCCTTGGCGCCGTACCTCCACCACCGCCGCACCGGCCGGCCCTTCGTCGTGGTGAAGCTGGCCGCGTCGCTCGACGGCGCCACCGCTGCCCCCGACGGCACCAGCCAGTGGATCACCGGACCTGAGGCCCGGGCCGACGCCCACGGGCTGCGTGCCGAGAGCGACGCCATCGTCGTGGGAGCGGGCACGGTGCGGACGGATGACCCCTCGCTCACCGTGCGGGACGCGCCCGCGCCGCGCGGCGACCCCGTGCGAGTGGTCCTCGGCCAGGCCCCTGCCGGCGCCCGGGTGCACCCGTGCCTCGAACGATCCGGCGACCTGGGTGCCGTGCTCGATGAGCTCGGTGCGAACGGGTTCCTCCAGGTGTTGGTGGAGGGTGGGGCCACCGTGGCCCACGCCTTCCACCACGCCGGTCTGGTGGACCGCTACGTGCTCTACCTGGCGCCCGTCCTCTTCGGCGGTGACGACGCCACGGGCCTCTTCGCCGGTCCCGGTGCCCCCACCCTGGCGGCGGTGACCCGCGGCCGGATCCGAGCGGTCACCCATCTCGGGGCCGACCTGCGCATCGAGCTCGACCCTCTCTCCCCGCACCCGGAGGTGCAGTAGATGTTCACCGGCATCGTCGAAGAGCTCGGCACGGTGGTGTCCCGCGAGGGGCCGCGGCTGCGCATCGCGGCCACCACGGTGCTGGACGACGTCACCCTCGGCGCCTCCATCGCCGTCAACGGCTGCTGCCTCACCGTGGTGGGCTGGGATGCCGCGGCCGGGTGGTGGGACGCCGACGTCGTGGAGGAGTCCTACGCCCGCACGTCGCTCGGGGCGCTCGCCGCCGGCCACCGCGTCAACCTGGAACGTCCCGTGCGGCTCAGCGACCGCCTCGGTGGCCACCTCGTGCAGGGCCACGTCGACGGGGTCGGCGAGATCGTCTCCGCCGCGCCGAACCTGCAGATCCGCACGGATCCGGCCCTGCTGCGCTACGTCGTGGAGAAGGGCTCGATCACCATCGACGGCATCAGCCTCACCGTCGTCGAGCCGCTGGCCGACGGCTTCACCGTCGCCGTCATCCCGCACACCATGGAGGTGACGACGCTCGGCCACAAGGGCCCCGGCGACCGCGTGAACCTCGAGGTGGACGTCACCGCCAAGTACGTCGAACGACTGCTCTCCTGGAAGGATGTCTGACATGCCCTTCGCTCGGATCGAAGATGCCGTGGCCGCCTATGCACGAGGCGAGATCCTCGTCGTCGTCGACGATGAAGACCGCGAGAACGAGGGCGACCTCATCATGGCGGCCGAGTTCGCCACGCCGGAGAAGGTGGCCTTCTTCCTCCACCACACCTCCGGGTACCTGTGCGCCCCCATCACCGCGGAGCGCGCCTCGGAGCTCGAGCTCCCGCTCATGGTGGCTCAGAACACCGAGAGCCAGCGGACAGCGTTCCTCGTCACCGTCGACTACCGCCACGGCACCTCTACGGGCATCTCCAGCCACGATCGCTGCGCCACGATCCGTGCCATGTGCGACCCGGCCACCCGGCCGGGCGACCTGGCCCGCCCCGGCCACATCAACCCGCTGATGGCTCGCGAGGGCGGCGTGCTCAAGCGGGCGGGGCACACCGAGGCCACCATCGACCTGTGCGAGATGGCTGGGCTCTACCCGGCCGGTCTGCTGTGCGAGATCGTCGACGAGGACAAGCGGGACATGGCCCGCGTCCCCGAGCTGGAGGCCTTCGCCGAGAAGCACGGCCTCCTCATGATCTCGATCGCCGATCTGGTGCGCTACCGCCGCCAGAACGAGAAGCTGGTGCGTCGGATCGCGGAGGCCCGCATCCCCACCCGCTGGGGCGACTTCACCTGCTACGCCTACGAGTCGCTCCTCGACGGCGAGCAGCACATCGCGCTGGTGAAGGGCACCGTGTCGGGCGAGGCCAACGTGCTGGTCCGCGTGCACAGCGAGTGCCTCACCGGCGACGTGTTCGGCTCGCTGCGCTGTGACTGCGGCGTGCAGCTCGACTCCGCCATGCAGCTCATCGCGGACGCCGGACACGGTGCGCTCGTGTACCTGCGGGGCCACGAGGGACGCGGGGTGGGGATCGGCCACAAGATCCGCGCCTACAGCCTCCAGGAGCAGGGCCGCGACACGGTCGAGGCCAACCTGGAGCTGGGCCTGCCGTCGGACAGCCGCGAGTACGGCATCGGTGCCCAGATCCTCGTCGACCTCGGCATCACCACGATGCGGGTGATCACCAACAACCCGACCAAGTACGGCGGCCTCGAGGGCTTCGGGCTCGAGATCACCGAGCGGGTCCCCACCATCGTGCTGGCCAATCCCGAGAACATCGCCTACCTGCGCACCAAGCGCGACAAGATGGGCCACCTCCTCGAGGGCCTCGACGATCACATGGTCGAGGCATCCCATGTGATGGATCCGGGCGTGCAGGACAACCGATGACAGCAGGGGACAAGGGGGCGGCGCCTCCCGAAGGCCTCGACGGGCGCGGGTTGCGCATCGGTGTGGTGCGGGCCCGCTGGAACGACCACATCGTGTCTCGCCTGGCCCTCGGCGTGGGTCGGGGGCTGGCCGGTCTCGGCGTCGACCCCGCCGATGTCATCGACGTCACGGTCCCCGGGAGCTTCGAGCTGCCCATGGGGGCGCGCGTCCTGGCCACCTCGGGCCGCGTCGACGCTGTCATCTGCCTCGGGAGCGTCATCCGGGGCGAGACGAGCCACTATGACCTCGTGGCGGGAGAGGCGGCCGCCGGCATCCAAGCGGTGCAGCTCCAGACCGGAGTGCCCGTGGCCTTCGGCATCCTCACCACCGAGGACGAGGCGCAGGCCTTGGCTCGCTCCGAAGGCGAGGGCGGCCACAACGTCGGCACCGACGCCGCCGTCGTGGCCGTGGAGATGGCGCGCCTCGCCGAGCGCTTCCCCGCTGCCCCCTGAGGCGTCTCGGCCGTCTCGATTTCGGCGCCCCGAGCCGGTCGCGTACCCTCGCTGCGTGCTTCGCCTCGTCCTTCCCAAGGGTTCTCTCGAGAAGGCCACCCTCGAGCTGTTCGAGGCCGCCGACCTCCGCGTCGAGCGGTCCTCCACCGTCGACTACAAGGCCACGATCGACGATCCCCGGATCGCCGAGGTGCGCATCCTGCGCCCGCAGGAGATCCCCATGTACGTCGCCGAGGGCATGTTCGACCTCGGCATCACCGGCCGGGACTGGGTGGAGGAGACGGCCAGCGACGTCCTCACCCTCGGCGAGCTGCGCTACTCGAAGGCCACCGCCCGTCCCATTCGCATGGTGGTGGCGGTGCCGCAGAGCAGTCCCATCGAGCGGGCCGAGGACCTCCCGTCGGGTCTGCGGGTGTCCACCGAGTACACGGGGCTCACCCGCCGGTACTTCGAGAAGCTGGGCATCGAGGCCGACATCCGGCTCTCCTACGGCGCCACCGAGGCGAAGGTCCCCGACATCGTCGACTGCATCGTCGAGATCACCGAGACCGGCCGGGCGCTACGGGCGGCGGGCCTGAAGATCATCGGCGAGGTGCTGGTCAGCTACACCGAGCTCATCGCCAACCCGGCGGCCGCCGCCGACCCCGTGAAGCGCCACGCCATGGAGCAGATCCAGACCCTGCTCGACGGCGTGATGGAGGCTCGCGGCAAGGTGCTGGTGAAGCTCAACGTGGGCGAGGCCGACCTGGCCGCGGTGATCGGGATCCTCCCGTCGATGAAGTCGCCGACGGTGTCCAAGCTCTTCGGGGACGGCGGCTACGCGGTCGAGACGGTCGTGGCCAAGGCCACCATCAACACGCTGATCCCTGAGCTGAAGGACGCGGGAGCCTCGGACATCATCGAGCTCCCGCTGGCCAAGATCGTCCACTGAGGTGACCGGTCAGCGGGCGGGCGTGGTCGTCGCCTTCGACGACGGGCGCGGGCTCGGTGAGGTGGAGGCGGATGGCGTGCGCTACCCGTTCCACTGCACGGCCAACGCCGATGGCACCCGCACCATCGCCGTGGGCGCGGCGGTCACCTTTGCTGTGCGGGCGGCTGGCCTGGGCCGTTGGGAGGCGACCGAGATCAGGTGATGCGCAACCAGTCAGGCCCCGCCCGGAGCATCTGGGTGATGGCCTCGGCCGGGGCCGGACGGGCGAAGTGGTAGCCCTGCGCGATGTCGCAGTCGAGCTCACGCAGCTCGATCAGCTGATGCGCGGTCTCCACTCCCTCAGCCACCGTGGTGAGCTGCAGCGCGCGACCCATGTGCACGACCGCTTGCACGATGGCGGAGTCCTCAGGATCGTGCCCGAGCCCGGAGACGAAGGACTGGTCGACCTTGATGACGTCGACGGGGAACCGGCGAAGGTAGGACAGCGACGAGTACCCCGTGCCGAAGTCGTCGACGGCGAGCCGCACCCCGAGCGCCTTGAGGCGTTGCAGCGTGGCGATGGTGACCTCCACGTCCTCCATGAGGACGGTCTCGGTGATCTCGAGGCAGATGTCGGCAGGATCGGCACCGGTCTCGGCCAGGGTGGACGCCACCAGTCCCACGAAGTCGTCTTGCACGAACTGCCGTGAGGAGATGTTGATGGCCACGATCGGCGCGCGGTTCGGGAGCAGCGCCCGCCAGCGAGCGCACTGGTCCATGGTGGTGGCCAGCACGAACCCACCGACCTCCAGGATGAGGTTGCTCATCTCGGCCACGGGGATGAACT
>JBKJIL010000168.1:0-9866 GCA_046598435.1 Acidimicrobiales bacterium | reverse complement strand
GTTGCCGAGGTGATGCCCGAACACAAGTCGCAAGAAGTGCAGCGGCTGCAGGCCGAGGGGCGTGTCGAGGGCATGGTCGGTGACGGCATCAACGACGACCCCGCCCTAACCCAAGCCGATGTCGGATCCGCCATCGGCACCGGCACCGATGTCGCGATCGAGTCCTCGGACATCACCCTGGTGTCTGGCGCGCTGTCGGGCTTGGTGACCGCCATCCGCCTGTCACGCGCCACCATGCGCAACATCCGCCAGAACCTGTTCCTGGCCTTCGTCTACAACTCGGTCGGCATCCCCGTCGCCGTGGGTGTGCTCTACCCGTTCTTCGGCATTCGGCTCAGCCCCATCATCGCCGCGGCTGCCATGGCCCTGTCCTCGCTGTCCGTGGTGACCAACGCGAACCGGCTGCGACGCTTCGCACCGGTCGCCCTGCCCGAGCGCGCTACGCCGCGGGCCGTGGACCCGGTGGTCGAGGTCGGCGCCGACCCTGCGCCACCCGAACCGGCGCAGGTCACCGACCCCGTGTGCGGGATGTCCGTGGACCCAGCCCACGCGGCAGCGACCTTCACGCACGGCGGCACGACCCACTACTTCTGCTCGACCCGTTGCCGCGACACCTTCGCGGCGGATCCCGAGCGCAATGCTCCGGAACCGGCGAGGAGCTGACCGTGCTGGCGAACAGCGGTCCCCGCTCACTTCCGACCACCAGCCTGCCGGGCAGGACGACGCGGTTCGCGCCGCGCGTGCTGATGTGGACCGCAATCGGGCTGTCCTTCGCTCTGTTCGGGCTGCTCATCGCTCTGGGATGGCGTGGCAACGCCGGGCCCATCGCCGCCGGCTTCCTGCTGCTGGCCTGCGTGGCGGTCTGCATCTGGGCAGGTGTGCAAGGCCGGATCTCCGACCGCGAGGCGGGCGACCGCCAACGGTCACCGAGGACGGAGAGCACCGATGGGCGATGACCTAAAGCTTGGCCGAGTCGCAGGCTTCCCCCTGGCCATGAACTGGAGTGTTCTCGTCATCGCCTGGCTCCTCACCTGGAGCCTCGCGACGGGCTCATTCCCCTACGAGGCACCCGGCCACTCCGATGGCACCTACTGGGCGGTCGGCCTCGCCGCAGCGCTTGTCTTCTTCGGGTCGCTGCTCGCCCACGAGCTCGCCCACGCGATCGTCGCACGACGCCACGGCGTCGAGGTCAAAGGATTGACGCTGTGGCTCTTCGGGGGCGTGGCCAGCCTCGGCAGCGAACCCCCCAAACCCCGTGCCGACTTCCGGATCGCCGTCGCCGGACCAGCCACCAGCCTCGCCCTCGCCGCCGGGTTCGGACTCGTCGCCGGCGGCCTCAAGCTCGTCGGCGTCGCCCACATCGTCGTCGTCGCCGCCAGCTGGCTCTCCGGCATCAACCTCATGTTGGGTGTGTTCAACCTAATCCCCGGGGCGCCGCTCGACGGCGGCAGGCTCCTGCGTGCGTTCCTGTGGCATCACCACGGCGACCGGGTCCGGGCCGCCGTCACCGCGGCCCGGGCCGGGGCCGTCGTCTCCTACGGGCTGATCGGTCTCGGGCTGCTCGAGTTCCTCGCCGGCGCCAGCGTGAGCGGGCTGTGGCTGGTGTTCATCGGCTGGTTCGTGCTCAACGCGGCCCGCGCCGAGGAAGCCCATGTCCTGACCCGCGACGCCCTCGGCGGGGTGCGGGTCGCCGAGGTCATGACCCCGCGTCCCATCGTTGCCCCCGGCTGGATCACCGTCGGCGAGTTCATCGAGCGCTACCTGCTGGGGAGCCGCCACTCGGCCTACCCGGTCGAAGGGCCTGATGGCGGCATCGCCGGGCTCGTCACCCTGGCCCAGATCCGGCGGGTGCCATCGGCCCAGCGCGACACAACGCGGCTGGTCGACGTCGCGATCGCGATCCCGGACCTCGCGATCGCAGCGCCTGGCGACCTGCTGGTCTCCCTGCTCGAGCGCCTGACTCCGGACGCCGGTGGGCGGGCGCTCGTGTTCGACCACGACGAGTTCGTGGGCATCCTCACCCCAACCGACATCGCGCTCGCCGCCGAGCTTCGGGGCATGCGGGACGGCCGCCACCTCACCCAAGCGGCGAGCTCGCCACGGACACCACCAGAACTGGTTCGACCAGATCCGCTCGACCGACAGGAGACCTGCCATGACCGATACCCACCATGACGGCACCACCCAACCGACGACCCCTGACCCGGTCCCGAACCCCGTGAGCAGCCGGATGATGTGGGCCATGATGCTCGGCTGCTGCCTCGCCATCCCGCTGGCCGTCATCGTCGGAGGTGCCAGCATCGGCGGCATCGCCGGCGCCAACCCCTGGCTGCTCGGCGTCGGCGCCGTCCTGGCCGTCGCGCTCGTGATCACCCGCCGCATCTCCGCGGGGCCGCGCTGTAAGACCCCGCCAGAGCGAGATGGCTGATCACGACACCGCCCCAGGCGATCAGGTTGCGCATCGCTACGACCGGATCGCCCGCTTCTACGACGCCTTTGAGGCACCCATGGATCTCCTCGGGGGCCGACGGCGTCGGGCCCGCTGCGTGGCCGCCGCAACGGGCCGCACTCTTGAGGTCGGGATCGGCACCGGCCGCAACATCGACCTGTACCCGACGGACGTCGAGGTCACCGGCATCGACATCTCCGCCGCGATGCTGGCCCGAGCCAAGAAGCGGGCCGACGGCCTCCACCGGGCCGTCCGCCTCGAACGCGCCGATGTCGAGCGACTCCCGTACCCAGATTCCAGCTTCGACACCGTTTGCGCAACGTGCGTGTTCTGCTCGGTGGCCGACCCAGTCGCGGGACTCCGGGAGGTGGCCCGCGTCACGCGGTCCGACGGACAGGTCCGACTCCTCGAGCACGTCAGACCCCGCAACCGGCTGCTCGGCTGGCTCGCCGACCGCCTCAGCCCCCTCACCCAGCGCCTGATCGGCCCGGCGATCAACCGCCGAACCGAGGACAACGTTCGAGCCGCGGGCCTCGAGCCCGTCGAGGTGCGGCGCCACGGCGTGTGGCGGGAGATCCTCGCCCGGCCCAAGGGCAATGGGGAGCGCATCGGCGGATGACCTCGAGGCAATGGAACGGTGAGCCATGGCGGAGGTCGCCAGGACGTTCGGCGGGAGCGACGTCGGCGTCGACTTGGAAGGGGAACGAAGATCCGCCCAGCCGCACCAATCCTGCCCGGTGGGTACGTCGTCCTCGGGGAGCAGCAGGACCGCATGCGGGGGACCGTTTGGGCGGCCGCGTTGGCGTCGACGCCGGAGACCCCGGCCAGCCGCCTGAGCGTGGCCTCGACCACCGCCTTCTCGCTGGCCCAGTGCAGACGGCGCGCAGATCCATCAGGTGCTGGCCGCGGCCCCCGATGACGGGCGCAGCGGGATGGCTCTCCGCCCCGACTGGAACGGCACAGCGCTCACCATGCCCGTCGCGTAGGGCCGACGGGTCCCGGCCTCGTCGTGCTTGGCGTTGGATCAGGCAGGGGCGAGCTGCAATCTAATCCTGCTCTCGGCGGGCTACGACTGAGCCGGGTAGCGGGAGGGTTCGCTGATGAACGCTTCGACGCACATCAGCGAGCAGAACCACAGATCGACATCGTCCCGACGGAGCCGGCCCGCCGCGGACGTGTGCGCAATCTGCATGCGGCACACCGGGTCGATGGAGATCGCCTCGACCGGCGGGACCAGCTCGATCTGAAACAGCTCGACAGGCTCGAGGATGTTGCGCAGGTCGAAGCAACCGAGATCGACGGTGGGCAATCCGAGACCACGTGCTGCTGACGCCACCCCTGCCGTCGCGAGGGTCTCGCCGCCAGATGCCTGGCTGGCAATTCGGGCCGCGAGGTTGACCGCCGCGCCGAACCAGTCGTCGTCTTGCCTGATCGCCGGCCCATGGTTCAGCCCGGCTCGTGGTGCTGGGAGCGTGGAGTCGGCGACGGACGCCTCGAGCAGCTCGCCAACTGCAACCAGAGCGTCGGTGGGCGAGGCGAAGGCCAGCATGACCGCATCACCGAGGGTCTTCACGAGCTGGCCGCGCCCAGCCACTGCGGACCTCGCGCGGTCGAAGAACGCGCCGACGACGTCGACGGCGACCTCGTCGCCGTGGACCTCGGTCAGGGCGGTGAACCCGGCCAAGTCAACGAAGGCGAAGGTACGAACGGTCGCCTCCGAAGCACTCGGTCTGCTCGCGACCACGCCAACCCCTCTCGCGACTACGACGCTGCGTCGTAGGCATGCTGGCACATGTCCCCATGCCAACCCCAACGCCCACGTGGCGTCTGGGGTGCCTGACTACTGGGTGGGCCGAGCGAGCATCTGGTCGATGTCGGCTTGATGCTCCTCAAGCACCTTGATGAACGCTGAGCTCTGCGAGTGATCCAGCTGTGGGTCGCGGATCTGGCCGGTGAACATCGGACCCGACGCGTTGGGTGCTGACATTCGCTGGGTCATCTCGGCGTCTCGCTGCAGGTTGTCATGTTCAGCCACAGGACTCGAAGCGACGGGCGGGGGAGGGGCAGATGTGACGTTTGTGGATGGAGTCCCCGTCGTCCGGGTCGGGGTAACAGCGGCCGGTGAGGCTGGCGCCGGCGGTGCGCCGTCGCTCGTGCTCACCGATACGCCGGCGACCAACGCCGACCACAACGCCAAGCCCACGAGCAACCGTTTCAGCGTACGCATCTCATTCATGCTGGGACCTCCGTCTCCATTCGAGCGTCGCGCCATCGCTGAGATCCGACATCGATGCGATCTACGGATCGTGGGTGTGGCAGATCCGAAGCCATGACCCTCCACTACACGTCGACATCCCGCGACTGGGTCCCAGCTGCCATGCCTCCGACGGGCGAGTCCCCCTGGGCCGGTGGGCGAGCGAGACTGGGCCGGTGCCCTCGGACCGTCGAACCCCACCGCTCCTGGCTTGGGAACGGGTGGACGCACACCCCCATCTCGCGGTCCCCGCTGCGATCGGACTCGTGGTGGCGATCGCGCTGGCCATCTTCGGGATGCCACCCTTGAACCTCCATGGTCCGCTCCACTTCGCCCGGGTCATGGACCCCATGTGCGGCATGACACGAGCGGTGGCGTCGCTGGCGCGCGGCGACCTTGCCCGGGCGATCTGGTACAACCCCGCGAGCCCAGCGGTGCTCCTGGGCGGCGTCGCTGCCCTCGCCCGGGGGGTCTACGGTCGTCGATCGGGCCAGTGGCTCAACGTCTCCTGGCGATCACCAACCCGAGTCACCATGGTCGTGATTCTGGTCGCCGCGCTCGAGGTGAACCAGCAGTTGCACGCTGACCGGCTCTTGAGTTGAGCCCCACGAGCGGCTCCTACGACACGGGTACAGCTCGGTCGGCGGCGGGGAGCAACACGGTGAACGTCGTTCCCTGACCCGGTTCGCTGTGGACGCTCGTTCGGCCGCCATGCGCTCTGGTGAGCTCGGCCACGATCGCCAGGCCGATGCCGCTGCCCGCGGTGCGCCCGGCTCCCGCGCCACGCCAGAACCGGTCGAAGACGTGGGGCAGCTCATCGGGCGAGATGCCGGGGCCGGTGTCGGAGACCTCGAGCCTGACCAGTCCGTCGATCGGCTCCACCACGAGGGCGACGGCGCCACCGCGTGGGGTGAACTTCATCGCGTTCGTAAGGAGGTTGACCAGGATCTGATGGAGCCGGTCGGCGTCGCCGTCGACTCCGGCGGGAGCCATTCTCGCTGAGAAGGTGAGTCCCGCTTCATGGAAGCGTGTCCGGAGCAGCTCGACCGCCCGGGCGGCGACCTCTGCAAGGTTGACCAGGTCGCGTTGGAGGTGAAGACCGGCAGCCTGTGCGCTGGCCAGCGCTTCGAGGTCCTCGATGACCCTGCCGAGCCGGAGCACCTCATCATGCAGCGAGGCCATCCGCTCGGGAGTCGGCTCGGCAAGTCCATCGACGATCTCCTCGCACGCGGCGCGCAGGATCGTGGCGGGCGTGCGCAGCTCGTGCGCCACGTCGGCAACGAGCGTACGACGCAGCTCGTCCTCGCGGCGCAAGCCCTCGGCCATCTGATCGAACGCCCGGCCTAGCTCGCCGAGCTCACCGGGTGCGTCCACGAGGCCCGCCTGCGCGCTTCGATCGCCAGCCTCCAGGCGGCGTGCGGCGTCGGTCAGCGCCACCACCGGGCGGGTCACGCGCCGCGACACGAACACCGCCACGGCGAGCGCCGCCAGCGCAGCGATGCCAGCACCAGCGAACGCCGTGCGGGCCAGCGCATCGCGCACCTGACGCTCCGGTGCCGGTAGCCCACTGGCGGGGAACCGCAGCTGAACCCGGCCTACTGCCGTACCGTCGACGTCGATCGGGACGACTCGAGGGTCGCCGAAGTCCTCTGCGGCTGGCACCGCAGCGTCGCCGTGCATACGGACCATGAGGTCGGCCATCGCCGGCGGGCTGGACGCGATCACCTCGCCGCTCGCCCCGAGGACGACCACGTCGGCGCGTGCCGACGCTGCAAGCGCGTACGCGCCACTGAGATCGGCTGCGGCCCATCCGTTCGCGTCCTGGTACGCCTGCGCCAGCGTGGCGGCGATCTCCATCGAGTTCTGCTCGCGCTGACGGTCGACGAGATCGGCCACCTCGTTGCGTGACACGACCAAGGTGAGCGCGCCGAGGACCGCGATCGCGGCGAACGCTACTGCCACGAACGCCAACGCCAGCCGGGCCCCGAGCGGGCCGAGCAGCCGACTAGCCATCGCGGGGGAGCGCCAGTCGGTAGCCGGCTCCGAGGACCGTGGCGACGATCGCCGGTTCTCCGGCCTTGTGCTCGACCTTGCGCCGGAGGTTCTTGACGTGTGAGTCGATCGTCCGCTCGTACCCTTCGAACTCGTAGCCACGTACCCGATTGATGAGCTCGGAGCGCGAATAGACGCGGCCGGGAACGCTGGCCAGCGTGGCGAGCACACCCCACTCGGTGGGGGTCAGGTCGACCATCTCTCCCCGCACGATCACCTCGCGACGCTCCTCATCGATCACGAGCTCGCCGTCGCCGAAGGATTGGCGGCGAGTCGGCGAGTCGTCGTGGCCTCGGCGCAGGATCGCCTGCACTCGCAACATCAGCTCGCGCGGGCTGAACGGCTTGGTCACGTAGTCGTCGGCGCCGAGCTCGAGCCCGCGGATGCGGTCCTCCTCGGCCGACTTCGCGGTCAGCACGAGGATCGGCACACGGCTCGACTGCCTGATCTCACGCGCTACCTCCTCGCCGGGAACATCGGGGAGTCCGAGATCGAGCACGATCAGATCGGGTGCCGCGCGGCCAGCCAACGTGATCGCTTCGGCGCCCGATCCGGTCGTCAGCACGTCGAAGCCTTCGCGTTCGAGGTAGGAGCGGAGCAGCTCACGGATCTTCGTCTCGTCCTCGACGATCAACACTGTGCGTGCCATGGCCAGTTGACCTTACGACCGTGCCGGGTCGATCAGCCGAGGGCACGCCGGCGGGTTTGGTACTCGTCGATCGACAGCTCACCGGCGGCGAAGCGCTCGTCGAGCAGGTGACGAGCCGGCCCCGTCTCGCCCGACTGGGCGCCGACTGCGCGCACGAGCCACACGATCCCGACGACCACGAACACCCACCAGGCCACCATCACGGTCCACCCGAGCCAACCCATCCCGTAGTTCCACATCATCACGAGCTCCTCTCGTCTTTGCTGCGTCGACTCCAGGCAACACCAGGGGCGCGGAGACGGTGTGCGAACCGCGTGGAGGCGATGTGAAGATGCAAACCACAGCACCTCCTCGCCACCTTCACACCGGCTCCACGTGACACCTGCATGCTCTGGCCAGAGGTACATGAGGAGGTGAAGATGATGAAGAGAACTCGGATGATCGCAGCGGGTGCCGTCGCCGCACTCACGCTTGGCGTGGGAGCGGGATTCGCGGCTGCTCAGACCGACCCGACCACGACCACGACACCAGCGGTTGGTGCGCCGGGCATGCAGACCAGTGACATGAACGAGATGCACGCGCAGATGCGCTCGAACATGCCAGATGACATGCAGGACCAGTGCGACACGATGCATGCGTCCATGCAGGGCCAGATGAGCACCATGATGAACAGCGGAATGATGAGCCGGTAGGTATGGAGTTCCCACGGCGGCTCGTCACAGCAGCGGAGTGAGTTGCCGCCAAGCCCCGGCCTGGCGGCAGCTCGCTGGCGAGGCGGACACTCGTCACACGCAGGAAGGTGACGGAACCTCCGTCCGCCCGACAGCACCAACGCGGTGGTCAGCTCACCCGCCCCCGCGGACGCGTTCTGGCTCGATCGTGGCGGCGGCGGGGCCGGGAGCGCACTGCTCGGCGGCGACGTGCGCTTCGCTCCACACGCCCGTCGCGATGTGCAGGCGGTCGGGGTTGGCGAGGTCCCTGTAGTAGCGCTGGGTGGCGCGGGCGACCGGGCCATGGGGGAAGAGCCGCACCGCCGTTGGCAGCAGGGCGCGGCGAGCGCGGACCGCAGCCGTGTCCCCTTCCCGGTGTAGGAGGCGACATGCTCGCGGACGCGGCCGCCGAACCGGGAACGCCCAGAACACGCCGTCGGGGCACTCCTCGGGACGAGCCCAGAACTCGAGGTCGCAGCCGCCGTGGCCGTGTC
Organism: Acidimicrobiales bacterium; assembly: GCA_046598435.1. Classification (GTDB taxonomy): domain Bacteria; phylum Actinomycetota; class Acidimicrobiia; order Acidimicrobiales; family VFJN01; genus VFJN01. The sequence continues at coordinate 1,258 of JBKJIL010000168.1, read as the reverse complement.
GCAGCTCCATGCCGACGCTGCGGTGCACCGGATCGGGTGGCGGCGCGCCGAAGGCGCGGGCCAGGACGGCGCGCCACCCGGTCGCGTCGATGGGCACCGGGGCGCGCACCCGCCGGTCGCCGAGCCGCAGGTTGCCGTCATCGTCACGACCGGGGAGGGGCCGCTCGCCGCCGTCGGGGTGGACTTGGGTCAGGTGTCGTCGGAGGGAAGCGGTTGGAGATCGGTGTTCACAAGAGCTGACGCGAAGGCGTCCTGCAGGGCTTGTGCAGAAGCGCCGCGGGGGAGCTCGTTGATGATGTAGGCAAAGCTGAGTGTCTTGCCGCTGCGGTTGTCGGCATAGCCGGCGAGGGCTGCGATGCCGTCGAGCGACCCGGTCTTGGCTCGGAGCCGTCCGGCGACGGGCGAGTCAACGAATCGCCGGGCGAGGGTGCCGTCTCGCCCGGCGACGGCGAGGCGACCGGAAAGGGAGGCGGATCGAGCGGTGAGCAGCGTCGTCAGCGCGCGGCAGGTGAGGCGGTCAGTGTCGCTCAGCCCGGACCCATCGACGATGGACACGCCCCTCAGCGGGATGCCGACGCCGTCGAGGACCTCGCGCATAGCGCGGGCTCCCGCGGCGGTCGACCCGTCTCCGAAGCGTGCGAAGCCGAGCTCCTTCACGAGGAGCTCGGCCGTTCCGTTGTCGCTGTCGCGCAGCATGGCGTGAACGAGATCGCCGATCGGTGGGCTGTCAATGGTGGCGATGGCGACGGTGCCTGCAACCGTGCCGGCGGCCGCCGTGCCGGCAACGGTGACGCCTCGGGCCGCGAGCTCCTCGGTGAACAGGGCGGCGGCGTCGGTGGGCGGGTCACCGAAGGGGACGCCGGGATGGCCCCAAATACGGAACCCATCGTTGACGCTGAGCGCGCTCAGGGGCCCTGCTTCCCCGTCGGCGATCAACCGGTCGGGCCAGCTGTCGAGATACCGCTTCGAGTCGTACCGGCTCTCATCACCGACCACACGACCGTCGACTCGGCGCACCCCGGCGGCCGAGACCCGGTCGGCGAGAGCATCGAGCGACGTGTGTAACGGCGTCTCGCTGTCCAACTGGGCGGCCCAGGCGTCAGTGCCCAGGACGGGGTCGCCGCCTCCGACCAGCCACAGGTTGCCGGACACGACGCCGTCGACCGGCGGCGACGCGGCGCGCACCGAAGTCTGCAAGCGGCTCCCAGCGCCGAGCACCTCGAGGGCGGCGGCCGCCGTGGGCAGCTTGGTAGCGGAG
>JBKJIL010000036.1:0-14002 GCA_046598435.1 Acidimicrobiales bacterium | reverse complement strand
CCACCTCATGGAGCTCGCGACGCTCGCTGCTCGCCAGCACGACGGCACCCTTCGGGTGCGTCCGGCCCGCGACGGATCCGATGCCATCGAGGTGTGGATCGAGGCGTACCTCGGCGGCGTCGTGCTGGCGAGCAGCGAGCGTCGCGAGCTCCATGAGGTGGCGCTGTCGACGGGAGAGGCCGACCCCTCGCCGCTCCTCGAGCAGTGGGCGGCCGCCCTCGGCGCCGCGGGTCGCGCGCGGGCGACGGCCCCGTACCAAGTGGGTTGGTGCTCCTGGTACCACTACTTCCACGACGTCACCGAGGCCGACCTCCGTGCCAACCTGGCCCAGGCCGGAGCGTGGCCCTTCGACGTGTTCCAGCTCGACGATGGCTTCCAGTCGGCCATCGGCGACTGGCTCACCACCAACGAGCGCTTCCCCACACCGATCGACGGGCTGGCCGCGGCCATCGCCGCCGAAGGTCGCACGCCCGGGATCTGGCTGGCTCCCTTCCTGGCCGGGCCCTACTCCCGTGTCGCCGCCGAGCACCCCGACTGGCTGGCCGCTCACGCATCGTCGGGCGCACCGCTCGTGGGCATGGTGAACCCTGGATGGGGAGGCGCGGTGCACACGCTCGACACCACGAACCCCGAGGTGCTCGAGCGCATCGAGGATGTGGCGCGGGCTCTCGTCGATGCCGGCTTCCCGTACCTGAAGCTCGACTTCACCTACGCCCCGTCGCTGCGAGGCGCCTACCTCGACCCCACTCGTACGCCCGCCCAGCGCGTGCGGGCCGGCTTCGAGGCCGTGCGCCGAGGCGCCGGCGACGCCGCCTTCCTCCTGGGCTGCGGCGCGCCGCTCGGGGCCACGGTGGGCATCGTCGACGGCATGCGCATCGGCGCCGACGTGGCGCCGTGGTGGCATGCGCCGCCCGACGCGTACCACCCGGCCGGGCACGAGGGCGGCGAGCCGGCCACCGTCAACGCGTGGCGCAACACGCTCAGCCGGTCGTTCATGCACCGCCGCTTGTGGCTCAACGACCCCGACTGCCTGATGCTGCGCACGGAGCGCACGCAGCTGTCCCACGAGCAGGCCCGGGCGTGGGCCCTGGCGGTGGGGATGTCGGGGGGGATGGCCCTCGTGTCCGACGACCTCGCCTTGCTCGATCGCAATGCCCGCTCACTGCTCGACGACGTGCTCAGCCTCGGCCGGGCCGCCGATGTCGCTGCCCGAGCAGGGTCCGGACCCCGTTGCGAGGACCTGCTCACGACCGACCCGCCGACGCGCCTGCTGGCCGCCGGTCAGGAGCTCGTTGGCGACCCTGTCGCCGGCGCGGCCTACGTCCAGGGCACCCTCACATGACCAGCCCCGCCTAGTCCCGTGTTGCCACGCGAATGGTCCGATCGGCTCATTCGCAACCGGGCCTGCGGGGCGGATGCTGATGGGAACCGGATGTGGAGGAGGGCCATGCCGGTCACAGAGCTGCGCCCCCGGCGCGTCCACCCCAAGACAGCCTTCGTGCTCGGCGGCGGCGGCAACCTCGGCGCGGTGCAGGTCGGGATGCTCCGCGCGCTGATCGAACGGGGCATCGAGCCCGACCTCATCGTCGGGTGCTCGGTCGGCGCCCTGAACGCGATCGCTCTGGCCGGTGCCCCGAACGCTGGTGGCGTGGACCGCCTGGCCGAGGTGTGGCGCGGGTTGACGCCTGACGACATCTTCCCGACGAGCCGGCTGAGTGGGCCGTGGATGCTCGTACGACGGGCCGCGAGCCTCTGCGGCAACGAGGCGCTGCGGCGCGTCGTCGAGCGCTGCGCCGCGTTCGATTGCTTCGAGGAGGCCTCCGTGCCCGTGGAGGTGGTGGCGACCTCGCTCATGTCGGGCCGGGAGCGCTGGTTCGACCGCGGGCCCATCGTCGAACCGGTCCTCGCCAGTGCGGCCCTCCCTGCCGTCCTTCCTCCGGTGGCGATCGACGGGGAGCTGTACATCGACGGCGCGGTCGTCGACAACGTGCCCATCTCTCGAGCGCTGCACCACGGCTGCCAGCAGATCTACGTCCTGCACGTCGGCAACTTCGAACGTCCCCGCAGCTTGCCGCAGCGACCGATCGACGTGCTGCTGCAGTCGTTCAGCATCGCCCGCAACTACCGATTCCTGGCTGAGGTCGGTGCTGTGGCCCCGGAGGGCGTGGACATCGTCACGCTTCCCGGGATCGACCCCGGCGGACTGAAGCGCAACGACTTCAGTCGCACCGACGAGCTCATCGATCGGGCCAGCTACGCCGCCGGCGCCTACCTCGATCGGCGCCAGTCGGCCGTCTCAGGTGCCTAGGACAACAACGTCCTAGCCGAAGCCCCGCTCGGCGGCGGCGAGGGCACGGCGATCGATCTTCTGCATGGCGGTGAGCGGGAGCGCGTCCACGATGCGGAGCGCCTCGGGGAGCTTGTAGCGGGCCAGGCGGGGCTCGAGGAAGACGCGCAGCGCATCGAGCGTGGGGGGCCGGTGCGGATCGGTGGGCACGATCACGGCCACCCCGAGCTCACCCATCACGTCGTCGGGTCGGGGCACGATGACGGCCTCGGCCACGGCCGGGTGATCGGTGAGGACGGCCTCCACCTCGGCCGGGTAGACGTTGTACCCGCCGCGTATGTACATCTCCTTCTGGCGACCGGCGAGCACGAGGTTGCCCCGCCCGTCGATCCGACCGAGGTCGCCGGTGCGCAGCCAGCCGTCGACGAGCGCGGCGGCGGTGGCGTCGGGGTCCCGCCAGTACTCGGCGAGCACGGTGGGGGAGCGCAGCCACACCTCGCCCACGTCGTCGCCGCTGAGCGCGGCGCCGGCGTCGTCGCGGATGGACACCTCGATGCCACCGCGGGGCTTGCCCACCGTGTGGAGGGCTTCGTCGTCGTCGGCATCGAACGCGGTACCAGTGCCGCAGCCGCCCGACTCCGTCGACGAGTACCGGATGGAGTACGCCGGTGCCAGGCGAGCCCGAGCGTCTCGCACCAGGGCCGGGGGAGAGGCGGCAGCGCCCACGATGAGCGCCTGGAGGCAGGACAGGTCGTAGGCGTCGAGGTCCTCGCGCAGCAGGAGGGCCACCTGGGGCGCGACGGCACCGAGGGTCGTCATGCGGTGCTCGGCCACGCATGCGAGGGTGTCGGCCGCTCGCCAGCGGCCCAGCACGTGGGTGGTCGCGCCCAGGCGCAGGTACCAGGGCAGCTTGGTCATGAACCCCACGTGGGCGAACTGGGTGCTGGCCAGCATCGGTGTCGGCGCGGCAGCCGGGTCGCCCCGGGCGTCGGCCACGTCGATGCGGGTCACGGCCGCCAGCTGCCGGGCGCGGAACAGTGCCCCCTTCGGGGCGCCGGTGGTGCCCGACGTGAACACCAGCGCGACGGGGCGCTCCGGATCGTCGTCGACCGGCGGTACGGGGCCCGGTCGCCGCAGTGCCGCGACCTGCTCGGGGCTGGTCAGCGTCAGCGCGCCGCCGGCGACGGCCGCCACGGCCGCTTGCTCGGGCTCGGCCAGGCGAGGGTTCACGCCCGCCGTGATGGCCCCGAGCTTGGCGGCCGCCGCGTAGGCGACGACGTAGGTGGAATCCGACGGCAGGCACAGCAGGACGACGTCACCCGGGCCGATGCCGGCCGCCCGGAGCCCCACGGCCACCTCGTCGGACTGTGAGTCGAGGGCGGCGTAGGTGACTGGCGTGCCGTCGGGGTCGACGAAGGCGGCCCGCTCGCCGAACCGGCGGGCGGCCTCCCGAACCGTGGCCGCGAGCGTCACCCCGCGCCGATCTCGCGACGATCTGGCCACGCAAGCGTGGCCAGATCGTCGCACGGTCGAGCGGGGGGTCGAGCGGGGGTCACCGGATCTTGGGGTCGATGCGCTGACCCGAGCTGAACACGGCTTGTCCCTCGGCCAGGGCCTCGGCGGTCATGGCGAGGTGCAGGAACGTGTTGCCGACGTCGAGCATCTGCGAACGGGTGAGCTCGCGGGAGGCCCACAGCGCGCGCAGGCTCGCCTGCACCGCGATGGGGGGCTGGGACGCGATGGCCGACGCGATCCCGTGGGCGCAGGCCAGCAGGTCGGGGCCGGGCACGACCTCGGTGACCAGGCCGATCTCGAGGGCCCGGGCCGCGCTGATCCGCTCGTGGCTGCCCATGAGGGTCATGCGCATGACCTCGCCGAAGGGCATGCGGGCCAGCATCAAGGCGGGTTCGAACACGGCCGGCATGCCGTAGGTGACGTGGGGATCGAAGAAGGTGGCGTGGTCGGCCGCGACAAGGATGTCGGCTTCACCGAGCAGGTAGAAGGCACCCCCGCACGCCATGCCGTTCACCGCAGCCACGACCGGCTTCCAGCACTCGTTGCTGCGCGGGCCGAGACGGCGGCCGGGGTCGACGTAGGTGAGGGGATCGAAGCTGTACGCAGCGCCGCCCTCCGCGGGCACCTCGGCGCGATCGATGCCGGTGCAGAAGGCCTTGTCGCCGGCGGCCGCCAGCACCACAGCCCGGACGGAGGCGTCGTCGCGCACGTGGGCCCAGGTGGCGGCCATCTCCTCGCACATCACCGTGGTGAAGGCGTTGTAGGCCTCGGCACGGTCGAGCGTGATCGTGGCGACGCCGTCGCTGGCCTCGTAGCGGATGGTGGTGAGCGAGCGGGGATCCATCGCTCGGCGACGCTATCCGCCCCTGACGGGCGCATCGGTCTCGGGCGGTTGGCTCAGGTCGAGCGCCGGCCTGCCGATAGGGCTGCACATGAAGCTCAGTCGGGTGCAGCACGGAAGGCACGCCAAGCGACCGCCGAAGCGCAGTCGCTGGAAGCTCCTGCTGGTCCCGTTCCTCGCGGGCGCCGCTGTGGTGGCGGGTTTCGCCTTCGCAGCCTGGACGTCGAGCGGGTCAGGTTCGGCCGAAGCCCGGTCCACCACGTCCGTGAACTCGGTGATCACCCCGGGAGCGAACGCCGTCGACCTCTACCCGGGCGCCACCTCCACGGTGGAGGTGTCGATCAGCAACCCGAACGCCTATGCCGTGGTGGTGAACTCGATCAGCGCCGGCTCGTCGGCTCTCGTCAACACCACGTGCACGGCGGGCACGGTCACCACTGGCGCGCGTGCCAACGATCCGACGGGGCTCCTGCAGTCCGACGGCAGCACCAAGGTGATCGCAGCCGGCGGCTCGGGCACCTACGTCCTCACCAGCGCCATGTCCGCCTCGGCCGTCGATGCCTGCAAGTCGCAGACGTTCACCATGGCGCTCACCGCAGCGCTCACCTCCTCCTGAGCCTGGCGACCCATGCCCCGCCTGCTCCTGGCCCTCGGCCTGGCGCTCGGGCTGAGCTTCCTGTCGGGTCCCCAGGCCCAGGCGGGGGCGAGCTGGGCCTCCACGGCACCAGGCTCGGCCACCGCCCGAGCGACGACCCTGGCCGCGCCGGGCACGCTGACGGCAACCTGCAACCCGCTGCTGAGCGCGTCGGTGCAGCTCGATTGGGGGGCTTCGTCGACGCCGTGGGCGGACGGCTACGAGGTGCGATGGGGCGCCGCCTCGGGCGGGCCGTACCCGAACAGCAGCGGCGTGGTGGTGGGGCTGACGTACTCGACGTCGCCACTGGCGGCCGGCACCCATCACTTCGTCGTCCACACCACCAAGGGCGCCTGGCGCAGCGCGCCGTCCAACCAGGTCACCAAGACGATCGTGAGCATCCTCGGCGTGGGCCTGGTCTGCACCTAGGGACCGCGGGGGTGCCGGGTGGTCGTCATGCGGCGAGCACGGCGGTGCCGCTGGGGCGACCCGGCAGCCACTGGGCGACCGCCAGCGACACGGCGAGCGTGGCGGTGCACACGAGCAGCAGCGTGGAGAGGCCACCGCCGTCGTCGTGCACCACGCCGGCCAGCACGAGGGTGGACGCGATGCTGCCGACGTAGCGACTGGCCGACAGGAGGCCGGCGGCCGACCCGACCCGCGCGCCGGGCGCCGCTTCGATGCCCGCGGTCATCACGCTTGGTGACGCCACCCCCAGCCCCAGGCCGAACAGCAGCAACGTGACCAGGAGCAGTGCCGAGGGCACGTCGTCACCGCCACCGGCCGCCACAGCCACGGCCACGAGGGTGACCGTGAGCCCCAGCACGACCGGTCGCCGGCGGCCTCGCAGGTCGCCGAGTCGCCCGCCGTACGGGCCCATCAGCACCATGCCGAGCGTGAGCAACGACAGCCCCGCGCCGATCGACGCAGAGCTCCAACCACGGCTGTCCAGCACGATCGGCACGGCCAGGAGCAGCGCGTACTGAGCGAACGTCGACAGCGCCTGGGTGCCGAAGGCCACACCGAAGACCCGGTTGACCAGGCGTCCTGCGTGGTCGGGCGCCGCGTCCGCGTCGCGGCGGGCAGGCACATCAACCGGTGGAGGGAGTCGTCGCTGCAGCACGTAGAGCACCACCACGACCACCGGCAGGTTCACCCCGAAGATGGAGCGCCACCCGAAGGCCGCCGTCGCCAGCCCACCGACCACCGGGCCCAGCCCGGCGCCCACGCCGAGCACGGAGCCCTGCACCCCGAAGGCGCGGCCGCGCTGGCTGATCGGCACGACCTCCCGCAGCATCGCCTGCACGCTGGGGACCAGGGCGGCGGCGAAGACGGCCTGCAGCGCACGCAGCGCGACGAGCAGCCCGAAGGTGCCCGCGAACATGGCCGCGGCGGAGAACACCCCGAACCCCGTCACTGCGATGCGAGCGAGACGCCGTGCCCCGAGGACGTCGCAGAGGCGGCCCGCCAGAGGTTGGCCGAGCAGCATCGCCACCAGGTAGAGGGTGATGAGCACGCTCGTGCGGCCCTTCGAGATGTCGAAGTCGCGCGCGATGCGCGGCAGCGCCACCGCGATCATCGTCGAGTTGAGCGGCACCAGCGCCGAGGCGAGGGTGATCCCTGCGATGGTGCTCGCAGGGACCATGCCCTCGACCTCGGTGCTCATTCGAGGATCGTCACCTCGCCCGTGGTGCCGTCCACCCGCACCCGCTTGGCATGGGCCAGGCGCTGGGTGCCGTCAACGGTGCCCACCACCGCCGGGATGCCCATCTCGCGCGACACGATGGCGGCGTGGGAGGCGAAGCTGCCGTGGTCGGTGACGATCGCGCTGACGAGGTGCAGCATCGAGTTGAAGGCTTCGCCCGTGGTGGGTGCCACCAGCACGTCGCCGGGCTCGAGGTCGAGCAGGTCGTCGATGGTTCGCACCAGTCGCACGGCACCCTCGACCACGCCCTGGGCGCCGGGGATGCCGATGATCGTCGTGGCGTCGCCCTCGGCTTCCTCCTTCTGGCCCAGGATGCCATCGATGAGGAACCCCACCGCGCCCATCAGGCGGGCCAGCGGCGGTGGGAGCATCTCGAGCGGCGGCGGGTGAGGCGGCGGCGGCCCGAGGAACCGTGGCGGCCCGGCAAGGGTGCGGTTCTCCCGGTCGATGCCGCGCTCCCGCAGATCGTCGGCGGTGGGGGCGTCCGCGTCCGCGACGAGTGCGGCGATCTCGTCGACGTCGGCCTCGAGGACGTCGACGGCCGCGTGCACCCGGCCGCGCTGCTCGAGGCGGCGGCCGAGGTCGAGCACCGCGAGCCGAAGCAGCCCGACGGCCGAGATCTCGCTGTAGAGCCCTCGCTCGTCGCGGAGTCGGTAGACGAGCCGGGCCTCGGCCAACAGATCGTCGAACGTCGGCTGATGCTCGGGTGGCACCGCAGCGCGCAGCTCGGCAGCGGTCGCGTCGGAGCGGCGCAGCGCCTCGTCCGGGTCGACCTCGAGCCCTGCCTGCAGGCGACCGACGCTGGCCGCCGGTCGTTCGCCGATCGTGGGGTTCGAGATGTCGAAGCCGTCGAGCAGCCGGAAGTGCACGGCGTCGATGTACTCGCCCACCTCGGGTGCTCGGACGCGCAGACGGGCGAGCACGTCTGCCGCGTCGGCCCCGCTGAAGAGGATGGCGCGTGCCTCGTCGTCCTTGCGGAGCGCCTCCAGGGCCGGGACCATCTCCGGGGCCACCACGCTGGACACGGGTGAGTAGCCGTCGAACACCGACAGCAGTGAGGCCGGTGGCCGACCCACCCACGCGGCCGCCTGGAGGAGGAAGTCGCCCACGGGCACGAGGGCGTGCATGTTGTGGCGGTGGTGCTGGTACACCATCTCACCCACGTGCGCGACGCACTCGGTGATGTGGTCGTGCAGCTGCTCGTCGCTGAGCGCGGGCAGATCGACGTCGAGCGCTTGGTGACGGGCCACCGATGTCGGCTTGAGCTCGGTGTCCCAGCGACGGAGCCCGTCACGCCAGATCTGATCCTCGAAGGCCTGCGCGGCAACGCCCGCTCGCCGACCGAACTCGGCGCCGATCCACTCCGGATCCCTCGGTCCATCAGGACCAGGCAGGTCGAAGGGCTGGGGCTGGTGGTAGGTGAACCCGTGCACCGACGCCATGGCGAGGCGATCGAGGAGCACCCCGTAGGCGCTGAAGGCCTCCTCGAAGCCTCGGTTGAACCCCGCCGGATAGGCCTGCTGCATCAGCGGAGTCTGTGCCACTGGGTTGTGGGCACTGTCCTGCTGCCTGGGCCCGGGCCCTGGCGGCTCCCAATCGAGCGTGGATCCCATCGCTGCCTCCCCCCAGAGGCGCCGCTGGTCGGCTCCCTCCGATGCTGTGAGCAAGGTAGATCACCAGGGCACGCCATGCCCGCTGATCGGCCTCCCCGTCCACGTACGCCGCCAGGTGCCGGGCGGTGATCGTGGAACGGGCCGCCACGAGGTCGGCGGGGTTCCCTCCCTGGGTGTCGCGCCGGTGCCAGGATCGCGCCCATGTCCACGCTGGTCTGGAGGTCGCCCACTCGAGCCGATGACCAGGCGTGGGCCGAGCTGCTCGCCGCCATCGAGGCCGTCGATCAGCGCGGCGAGACCTACGAGCTCGATGACCTCGCCGACGAGTGGGCCTCGGTGTGGTCGCATCCCGAGACCGACGCCACCTTCGTGTGGGACGACGGCGTGCTGGTGGCCTTCGCCTGGCTGAAGGCGATGCCCGGTGAGCGCGAGGCGCACCGGGTGGCGTGCTGGGGTGGCGTGCGCCCCAGCCATCGACGGCGCGGCATCGGCACCGCGGTCTTCGGGTGGATGCTCGAACGGGCCACCGAGATCGTCGAGCGCTTCGATTCGGCCCTTCCCGTGTCGGTGCAGGTCGACGCTGTCGACGGCCAGACCGACCTTGTCGCCCTCGCAGGGCGGGCGGGCTTCGAGCCGGCGCGGCACTTCCTCGAGGTGGCCCGCCCGGTGGCGCATCCGGTGCCCGAGCTCCCCGCACCCCAGGGCGTCGACCTGGCCCCCTGGAGCGAGGCCATCGACGAGGCGGCTCGGCTGGCCCACGTGGAGGCGTTCGCCGACCACTGGGGGAGCGAGCCCCGCACGCGCGACGAGTGGACGCAGTGGTACACGGGCCACCGCAGCTTCCGTCCCGAGCTCTCGGTGCTCGCCATCGACCGAGCATCAGGGCAGGTGGCGTCACTCGTGCTGTGCGCGGCGTATCCGCAGGACTGGGGCGACGCACCGGTGGAGGCGTGGGTCACCACGGTCGGCACCCGTCGGGCCTGGCGGGGCCGGGGCGTGGGCCGCTGGTTGCTGGCCCAAGCGCTCGAGCGCGTCGCGGGGGCCGACGAGGGCTTCGAGCGAGCCATCCTCGGCGTCGATGAGGAGAACCCCACCGGGGCCCTGCGCCTCTACCGCGCGCTCGGCTTCACCGAGGACGTGCGGCGCGTCACCCTCCTCGCCCGCAACCCGCTCCACTGATCAACGACGAGGCACCCGGTGACGCCGAGCTCACGCCCGTCAACGGTGCTCGGGACGAACGGTTCTAGTGGCCCGGTGTGGCGGGTGGATGCGCACGGCGTGGCTGTCGGCAACGCGCTCGTGTCTGCCGTGCTGCGCTCGCCGCTGCACTGGCTGCTGTCGGGCTCGACGGACCTGATCCGCTACACCGGCTGGCGATCGGGCCGTGAGATGACGACGCCGACCGGACGCGCGGCGCCGTGGTGGTCTGGTGTCGACCCCGATGCCCGCCAACGGCGACGGTGAGCCGGACCTCAGGCCCAGAAGGCGTCGAACTGGTACGTGTCGTCGTGGTACACGGTCACCTCGGTGATCTTGCCGTGATGGATCTCAAACTCGACGGCACTGGCCATGTCCAGCGCCTTGTCGCCTCGGCTGGCCGCCATCTCGTGAAGAGCGACCGCCCGGTCCGCGGTGGCCAGGACGTCGATGAGCTCGAGCTCGAACGTTCCACCGCTCAACGCGCCGAACCGCGCCACGAGGTCATGCAGACCGTCGGGGCCCTTGTGGTCGCCTCCCAGGGTGCTCCGGCCAGGCTCGTGCCAGATCACCGCAGGATCGAGCACCTCGCCGAGCGCTTTGAGGTCGTCCTCGGCAAATGCTTTGTAACAGCGTCGGACCAACTTGGCATTGGGATGTTCCGTCATGAGGTCAGCCCCCTTCTCGCACCCGCCCCATCGTGCGCCCGTCGGCGCCCGCGTGCCAGGGCCTAAAGCCCCGACCCACGGCCCGCAACGCACCGGGCCGACCGGTGGTCCGCTGTCGACTGCGCTGAGGGCTCATCGATGTCTCCGTGTCACGGAAGTTGGGCCGGTGTCCCCGATCCCGTGACAGTGCGCCTCTCACACAGCGCGCCTCTCGTGGCAGTGCGCCTCACGGGCCCAGGGTCAGAGCAGGCGGATGAGAGCGGTGAGGCCGACGACCACGACGAGGGCGCGCAGCGCGCGCGGGTCGAGCCGGCGGCCGTACCTCGAACCGATCTGGCCGCCGATGGTGGAGCCCCCGGCGATGGCCACCACCACGGTCCAGTCGACCTGCGTGGTGAGGACGAAGACGATGGCGGCGACGGAGTTCACGGCCAGCGCCAGCGCGTTCTTGCACCCGTTGAGGCGCTGCAGGTCGTCGTCGAGCACGATGCCGAGGATCGAGATGAGGATGATCCCCTGGGCGGCACCGAAGTAGCCGCCGTACACCCCAGCCAGCCCCACGAGGACCTGGGCGCCCGGTGTCACGTCGTGGTGGCGCTCGGGCTGGGCGGACCGCCGTGCCGAGAGTCGGCGCGACAGGACGGGCTGCGCCACGACCAGCACCAGCGCGATGCCGATGAGGACGATCACCACTCGGTCGAACACGTTGCTCGGGAGCATCAGAAGCAGGCCTGCGCCGGTGAGCGCGCCGAGAGCCGACGCCGGCGCCAGACGCCGCAGCCGGGGCCCCTGGCCCGCCAGCTCGCGGCGGTAGCCGTGCACGCCCGACAACGACCCGGGCACCAGGCCGATGTTGTTCGACACGTTGGCCAGGAGCGGCGGGTAGCCCAGCGCCACCAGGGTGGGAAACGTGATGAGCGACCCGGATCCGACGACGGCGTTGATCGTTCCGGCGCCCGCGCCGGCCAGCAGGATGATCAGGAAGTCAGCGAGGGGCATCGGCGGGCGCAGGGCAGTCGGTCAGGGAGCGCAGGCTAGGGCGTTCTCGGGCGCTCTCCAGGGCACCTGGCGCGAACGGCCGCCCGAGAACGGCGATTGGTGACCGGGTGGTAGCACCCGGGCGCGCTGATGGGCTAGCACCCTGTCTCGCGCCGGTGGGGAGCCGTAGGTTCGAGTGCATGGGGGCCGGTTCGTGAATGCCATGACCACCTGGGTCCGGCTCGACCTGCGCCGTCGTGTGCGATCGCTGGCGGTCCTGGCCCTGCTCGTCGCCCTCGCCACAGGCACCGTGATGACCGCGGTCGCCGGCGCTCGCCGAGGAGGCACGGCTGTCGAGCGACTGCTCGATCAGACGAAGCCGGCCACCCTCGCCGCGCTCCCGAACGACCCTGAGTTCGACTGGGAGCGCGTCGCCGCTCTGCCCGGGGTCGAGGCGCTGGCCCGCTTCCCCATCTCGGCGTTCGGCGTCGACGACCTGCCGCCGTACGTGGTGACGGACTTCGCCTACCAGGACGACGACATCATGAACACCCTCGAGCGCCCGGTGGTGCTGGAGGGTCGGCTGGCCGACCCGACGCGAGATGACGAGGTGGTGGTCACCGCCGACTTCGGGGGTGCCCAGGGCAAGGGGGTGGGGGACACCGTCACCCTCCAGCTGTACACACCGGAGCAGATCGACGAGTCGGTGAACGGCGTCGGATTCCCCGTTCCGGCAGGTCCCGAGATCGAGGCGGAGATCGTCGGAGTCGTCCGCTCACCGTGGTTCAGCGACAAGGAGGACGCACCCGGCGGACGGCTGATCCCCTCTGTGGCGTTGTTCACCGAGCATGAGGCCAACCTGCTCGGAAGGGCCGGGGCCGTCTACTCGAACGCGCTCGTGCGCCTCGATGGTGGAGCGGCGGCCGTTCCGGCCTTCCGCGAGCAGCTCGCCGAGGTGAGCGGGCGGCGGGACATCGAGTTCTTCGACCTGGCCGCCGGGGCCGACCATGCCATCGAGGTATCCGGCTTCGAGGCGGACAGCCTCCTGGCCTTCGCACTGGCCGCGGCCATCGCCGGCTTGGTCCTGATCGGGCAGTCCGTGGCGCGGTACTCGGCTGGCTCGACCGCCGACCTGCAGGTGTTGCGGGCCTTCGGGATGCCCCCCGGCCAGGTGCGCACCGGCCTTGCCGTGGGTCCGACGCTGGCCGCCGTCGTGGGGGCGCTGCTCGGCGCCGGCGCGTCGGTCGCCCTGTCGTCGCGGTTCCCCCTCGGTACCGCCAGTCCGTTCGAACCGAACCCAGGGATCCACGTGGACTTGCTGGTCCTCCTGGTGGGGGTGCTGGTCACGCCGCTGATGGTGGGGGGAGGCGCGCTCGTCGCGGCCCGGCGGTCGTCGGTGGGGAGCGACGCGAGGCAGGGCTCCGCGATCGCGGACTTCGCCGGCCGGTGGGGGGCGCCCGTGCCGGTGCTCGTGGGGCTGCGCTTCGCGCTGGAGCGGGGCCGGGGCAGCCAGGCCGTCCCGGTGCGCCCCGCACTCGCCGGCGCCGCCGTGGGCGTCATCGGGGTGGTGGGCGCCCTCACCTTCGGTGCTGGGGTCAGCGATGCCACGTCCAACCCTTCTCGCTTCGGGCAGGTGCACCAGCTGGAGGCCTTCCTCGGCTTCAACAGCGAGGACTTCGTGCCGACCGACGACGTCCTCGCCCTCGTGGCGGCGGACCCCGACGTCGTGGTGGTGAACGACACCCGTCAGGGCGTCGCCGAGTCGGACTCCGTCGACGTGCCGGTCTTCGCCCTCGACCCGGTCGGCGCCCCGCTCGACGTCGTCGTGACCGACGGCCGGCTGGCGGAGGGCCCCGACGAGGTCACGCTCGCCCCATCCTCTGTCGAGGCCCTGGGCGTGACGGTGGGCGACCGTGTCGAGCTGACCGGCACCGATGGCGACGGGAGCTTCGAGCTCACGGGAGTGGCGTTCGTCCCGACTGGGTCCCACAACGACTACGACGCAGGTGCATGGATGAGCCGCGCCGCCTACGACGGCCTGTTCGACGGCTACAAGTTCCACACCGCCGTCGTGGCGCTGCGGTCGGGCGCCGACGCCGACGCCGTGGCGGCCCGCATCGGCGCCGCTCTGGCCGAGCTGCTCGACGACCCGACGGCTGCCGAGAACGTTCGTGTCGTTGGTCCGCCGAGTCGCATGGCCGAGCTGAAGGAGGTGCAACGGCTCCCCCTGTTCCTCGCTGGCTTCCTCGCTGTCCTCGCCACTGGAGCGGTGGGCCACGCCCTGGCCACCGCGGTGCGTCGCCGCCGCCACGACCTCGCCGTGCTGCGCGCGGTCGGCGTCACACGTCGGCAGTGCCGGTGGATGGTCGTCACCCAAGCGTCGGTGCTCGCGTCGTTCGGCCTCGTCGCAGGGATCCCGCTCGGCCTGGCCCTGGGCCAGAGCCTGTGGCGGGCGGTCGCCGACACCACCCCCGTCGCCTACGTGACCCCCGTGGCCGCGGTGCTGCTGGTCCTCATCGTCCCGGTGGCCCTGCTGATCGCCAACCTGCTGGCCGCCTGGCCGT
>JBKJIL010000318.1:0-6332 GCA_046598435.1 Acidimicrobiales bacterium | reverse complement strand
CTCAACCGGGCCACCGACGTCATGATCGGCGGCAAGGTGGCCTTCGTCGCCGGCTACGGCGACGTCGGCAAGGGCTGCGCCCAGTCCCTCAAGGGCCAGGGCGCCCGCGTGATCGTGTCCGAGGTCGATCCGATCTGCGCCCTCCAGGCCGCCATGGAGGGCTTCGAGGTCAACACCCTCGAGGCGGTGCTCGGCACGGCCGACATCTTCATCACCACCACCGGCAACAAGGGCATCATCACCGCCGAGCACATGGCCAAGATGAAGCACAACGCCATCGTGGGGAACATCGGCCACTTCGACAACGAGATCGACATGGCCGGCCTGGCCCGCCAGAGCGACATCCGCAAGATCGAGATCAAGCCGCAGGTCCACGAGTTCGTGTTCCCCGACGGCCACTCGATCATCGTCCTGTCCGAAGGCCGGCTGCTGAACCTGGGCAACGCCACAGGGCACCCGAGCTTCGTGATGTCGATGAGCTTCACCAACCAGGTGCTGGCCCAGATCGAGCTCTACACGAAGACGGCGGACTACCCGCTCGGCGTCTACGTGCTGCCGAAGCTGCTCGACGAGCGCGTGGCCCGGCTGCACCTCGACGCCCTGGGCGTGAAGCTCACGGAGCTCACCCCCGACCAGGCCGACTACCTGGGCATCCCCGCCCAGGGGCCCTACAAGCACGAGAACTACCGCTACTGAACCCGATCTGTGCACACGCAGCACCGCATGCCGGTGCTGCGTGTGCACAGAAGGCGGCTAGTCCGCGGCTGCGGGCAGGGTCATGCGCTCGAGGTGCCAGTGCACGTTGGGCCCCACGGTGAGGGCGAAGGCCACGGTGCCGATCCCCACCGATCCGCCGAGGGCGGCGCCCACCGCCAGAGCGGCGAGCTCGATGCCGGTGCGCACCACGCGCACCGAGCGCCCCCGCCGAGCCAGGCCGGTCATGAGGCCGTCGCGCGGGCCGGGCCCGAGGCCCGAGCCGATGTAGAGGCCGGAGCCGGGGCCGAACACGAAGATCCCGACCACGAGGAAGGCCACCCGCTGCCAGGTCGCCTCCGGGGCATCGACGACCGACAAGGTGGCGTCCACCACCAGGCCGATGACGAGCACGTTGGCCACCGTGCCCACGCCCGGTCGTTCCCGCAGCGGGAGCCACAGCAGCAGCACGAGCAGGCCCGTGAGGATCGTCACCGTGCCGATGGCGAGACCGATGCGCTCGGCCACGCCCTGGTGCAGCACGTCCCACGGCCCGAGCCCCAGGTCAGCGCGCACCATCAGGGCGATCCCGACGCCGAACAGCACCAGCCCGCCAGCCAGCCGGGGCACCCGGCGGCGCAGCTCGTCTGCCGGGGGGATCGGGAGCATCCCATCACGCTACGGCTCGACCACCCCCGAGCTTGCAACACCGTTCACTTCAGCTGCACGCGGACGACCGTGGCCTGCCAGATGCGGCCGTCCTCGCCGCCTTCGGTGCTGAGGACGATCGAGCCGAAGTGGATGCCGTCGTCGAGGTGGCTCACGTCGCAGTCGACGGTGCCGTCGAAGGGGGCAGACGGGCCGCCGCCGCCCTGGACGAAGCCGGTGCCGACCGGCTCCTCGGTGACGTCGTCGCGCACCGCGACCTGCACGACGCCCTCGAAGGCGAGCGCCTCGCCGGTGAGGCGCACCGGACAGCTGATGGCCGACCCGGAGGCGGGCGCGTCCAGGCGGATGTCGTCGGTGGCGGCGCCGAGCACGAACCAGGTGTCGTCCTCGAGCAGCCGGACGAGCACGGTGGTGACCGGCCCGTTCGCGACCGGCCGGACCGGCACCTCGCCAGAGCGGGAGTCGCCGGCCTGGAAGTCACCTACCACCGGATCGCGCATGCCGACGAAGTCCACGGCGAAGCTGCGGGCGGCGCTGACGGGATCGTCGAAGCGCTGGGCCGTGTCCACTCGGGGCCACAGCGCCTGGGACCGGTCGACGGTGGGGGCAAAGCTGGTGGACGTCGGCTCGGACGTCGTGGTGGTGGTCTCGCCGGTGGTCGTTGTGGTCGTCCCGACGGTGTCGATCTGCGAGTCGTCGTCGCCGGCCAGGGCCAGCACGCCGACGATCACCGCCACGGCCGCGGCGGCGGCGCCGACGCCGAGCAGGAGGCGATTGCGGTTGGTCGATCGTTGCGCGTCCATGAGCTTCTCCTCGATGTGCTGAAGGGCGTCGGTCCCGGGTTCGATGCCCGACGTGCGGTGGGTGATGGCGGCGCGGAGGCGGTCGTCGATGCTCATCGCTGATCCTCCAGCTGCTCGGTGAGGGCGGCCAGACCGCGATGGGCGTGCGTCTTGACGGCACCGGCAGAGATGCCCAGGGTGGCGGCGATCTCGGCTTCGGAGAGGTCGAGGTAGTAGCGCAGGGCCAGCACCTCGCGCTGGCGCTCCGGCAGGGAGCGCAGCGCGTTGAGCACGGCGCGGTCGGGGTCGCCGGCCATGGCTGTGACCTCGGCGGCCGGCGCCGCAGCGGGCACGGCGGCGAGGTGCCGTCGCCGCACGAGCCGTCGGCGCAGCTGCGAGCGAGCGCCGTTGAGCACGGCGCTGCGGAGGTAGGCCGGCAGCCGGTCGGGGGTGCGCAGCGCCGGCCCTCGCTGCCACACCTGCACGAACGCGTCCTGCACGACCTCCTCGCAGGTGCCGACGTCGTCGAGGAGCAGTGACGCCAGCCGCACCAGCGAGCGGTAGTGCTCCCGGTACACCGACGCGAGATCGAGCGCGGCGGGCGCTGCCTCGGGTCCGGGGTCGCTGGCGATGGACGTCATCATCACCCGGACAGACGCCCGACGCCGGGATCTGGTTGACACGCCAGGGCCGACCGTCACACCCGCTCCCTAGCGTGGGCCTGTGCTCCTGGACCCTCGATGCGTCGAGTGCGGCGCGGGCGGCTGCGCCGTCTGCCCCCGGTGCGCGGCCGGGCTGGCCCCGGCGCGCTCTCTCCCGGCCCCGTTGGGGATCGACATCTGCGCGGCGGCGTTCGACTACCGCAGCGCCCGGCCGCTGCTCACCGCGCTCAAGAACGGTGGACGGCGCGACCTCGTGGGCTGGCTGGCGGACGCGATGGCGGCTGGTCTGGCGCCCCCACCTGGAGCCACCGTCACCTGGGCCCCCACGGGAGCGACCCGTCGCCGCGCGCGCGGGTTCGATCAGGCTGAGCTCCTGGCCCGCGCCGTGGCCCGCCGCTGGGGCAGACCGTGCCGCGGTCTCCTGCTGCGTGCACCCGGGCCGGCGCAGGCGGGCCGAAGGGCTGACGAGCGTCGCCGGAACCCCGCCTTCGTGGCGCGTCGGCCAGTGCCGACCGCCGTCGTGGTGGTCGACGACGTCGCCACCACGGGCGCCACCTTGGCCGCTGCCGCCCGGGCCCTCCGCCGCGAGGGCGCTCATCAGATCGTGGCCGTGGTGGGCGCCCGAGCGGCCGGGCGACGCTCGGGCTGACGTCCTCGCCCTGCGGCACCGGTGCAGGGTCGAACGGCCCACCGACGGGTTGCCCAAGGGCCCGGGCCGGACGCCCGGAAGGGGCGTACGATGACCGTGCACAGCACCCGACCCGGAGGTTCCCCGTACGTGGACATCACCGTCAGTGCCCGGCACATGGACATCTCACCTGCGTTGCGAGCGGCGGCCGACGAGAAGTTCGGTCGCCTCAGTCGTTTTCTCGACGGCATGCTGCGAGCGGAGGTGCACTTCTCCGAGGAGCGCAACCCGCGGATCTCGGCCAAGGAGGTGTGTGAGGTGTCGATGGAGGGCGGCGGGCACCACGTGCGGTGCAAGGCAGCGGCGGCCGACCCGTTCGCGGCGATCGATCTCGCGGTGGAGAAGCTCGAGCAGCAGCTCCACAAGCTGAAGACCAAGCAGGTGCTGCGCGCCCACCACGGCCCGAAGCGCGCCGCGCTGGTCGGCGCCCCGGAGCTCGAGCTCGACGACATCGACGAGTTGGCGGACCTCGGCGATCTCGAGGAGCTCGAAGCACCCCTCGCCGAGTGACGGACCACGGGGACCCTGACCCCTTCGGGCTACGCTGCGCGGACTAGTCCGGGTAGGGGTCAGGGAGGTCCAGTGAGCGACGGCACGACACCGGAGGTTGCGGCACCGCCCCCCGGTGATGCGATCCGCGTGATGATCTGCGACGACCACGCCCTGTTCCGGCGCGGGCTCATCATGGTCCTCGAGTCCGAAGACGGCATCGAGGTGGTGGGGGAGGCCGAGGACGGCGAGGAGGCCATCGCCAAGGCGGAGGCCCTCACGCCCGACGTCGTCCTGATGGACGTGCGCATGCCGCGTGTCAGTGGCATCGAGGCCACCCGGGTGATCGGCGACACGGTCCCGTCGGCCAAGATCCTGATGCTGACGGTGAGCGACGAGGAGGACGATCTCTACGACGCCATCAAGGCCGGGGCCACGGGCTACCTCCTGAAGGAGATCTCCATCGAGGAGGTGGCCACGGCCATCCGAGCCGTGGTGAGCGGCCAGAGCCTGATCTCGCCGTCGATGGCCTCCAAGCTGCTGTCGGAGTTCACCAACCTCGCCAAGCGGGCCGACGAGCGCCAGTCCGTGCCCACCCCGCGCCTCACCGATCGTGAGCTCGAGGTGCTGAAGCTCGTCGCCAAGGGCATGAGCAACCGCGAGATCGCCGCCGAGCTCTACATCTCGGAGAACACGGTGAAGAACCACGTGCGCAACATCCTCGAGAAGCTCCACCTGCACTCCCGGATGGAAGCAGTCGTCTACGCGGTGCGCGAGAAGCTCCTCGACATCCGGTAGGACACCGCCCCACACCTTCCCAACAGCCGGAGCGAGGCGTACGGTCGGGTCAACTACCGGAACGGGAAGGGGCCACCATGCCTCGCTACCTCATCGTCGCCCATCACACGCTCGGTGGACCGCACCTCATGGAGCACGTCCGATCGCTTCGGGCCGCAGGCCCGTGCCGGTTCCACCTCCTCGTGCCCGTGGAGCACCCGATGGGTTCGTGGAGCGACGAGGAGGTGGCCGCCACCGCCAAGCGCACCTTGCAGGACGGTCTCGACCGCTTCCGGGAGGCCGGGATCATCGCCGACGGTGAGATCGGTGATGCCAACCCGGTCTACGCCGTGGGCGTGGTGCTGCAGCGGGAGGGGGATGGGGCCTTCACGGGCATCGTGCTGTCGACGCTGCCGCCCGGGCCCTCGCGATGGCTGCACCTCGACGTGCCGTCGCGCATGCGCAAGGCCTACCCCAAGCTCGACGTGACCCACCTGGTGGCCGAGCCCGCCCACGCCCGGGCCTGACCGCGATCAGGTGCCCGGGGGGGTCCTCGGTACACTCAGACCCCTCATGAGCATCTTCGACAAGATCCTCCGCTCGGGTGAGGGCAAGAAGCTGAAGGCCCTGCAGGCCCTCGTCCCGGACATCACGGCCCTCGAGCCGGTGATGCACTCCCTCGACGACGCCTCGCTCCAGGCCAAGACCGGCGAGTTCCGCCAGCGCTTGGCCAATGGCGAGGATCTCGACGACATCCTCATCGAGGCCTACGCCGTGGTGCGCGAGGCCGGTCGCCGGGTGCTGGGCCAGCGTCACTACGACGTGCAGCTGATCGGCGGCGCCGCCCTGCACTTCGGCTGGATCGCCGAGATGAAGACCGGCGAGGGCAAGACGCTCGTGTCCACGCTGCCCGCCTACCTGAACGGTCTCGGCGGCCAGGGCACGCACCTGATCACCGTCAACGAGTACCTGGCCCGTCGCGACTCGGAGTGGATGGGCCGCTTGCACCGCTGGCTGGGCCTCGAGGTGGGGCTGATCGTGCCCGGGGAGAACGACGCCGAGTACAAGCGCCGACAGTACGCGGCCGACATCACCTACGGCACCAACAACGAGTTCGGCTTCGACTACCTCCGCGACAACATGGCCATGAGTCGTGACCGCCAAGCACAGCGCGGGCACAGCTACGCCATCGTCGACGAGGTCGACTCCATCCTCATCGACGAGGCTCGCACCCCGCTCATCATCTCCGGGCGCGTCGCCGACGCGGCCCAGATGTACTACAAGTTCGCCAGCATCATCCGGAGCCTGCATCGCGACGAGGACTACGAGGTCGACGAGCAGAAGCGCACCGTCTCGCCGACCGAGTCGGGCATCGAGAAGGTCGAGGCGGCGCTCGGCATCGAGAACCTCTACGACGCCGTGGCCCAGAACCTCGTCCACCAGCTCCAGGCCGCGCTGCGGGCCAAGGAGCTGTTCAAGCGGGACAAGGACTACATCATCGCCAACGGCGAGGTGAAGATCGTCGACGAGTTCACGGGCCGCATCCTCGAGGGCCGGCGCTGGTCCGAGGGC